>NZ_JBFAWW010000042.1:0-68731 GCF_040680495.1 Streptomyces sp. NPDC052036
AGACACGGCCCCACCCTACGAACTCCAGGCCCTCATCGACGCGGTCACTACCGGACACGGCATTGACCTCTACCTCCGGATTTAACGAACTACCGATAACTGCCCGCCCGCTGCCCAGGAGTGATGATCAGGGATGGCGGGCGGCACTTCCCGTCGGCGCTCAGATGGATCTTGCCGGTGAAGCCCCCTCGCGAGCGACCCAGGCCCTCACCTCCTGCACCACCTCCACCAGCCGGCCGACAAGGCTCTGCCACGGGTCTTCGGCCGGGTGTTCCGGTGCCGGTCCTTCCAGCGTGACGACCAGCCGGGTCAACTCCCATGTCTCATTCCGCAGATCGCTCAGCCGGGCCCGAGCCCGCCGCTGCCACTGTCAAGGCCGGGGCCACACAATCCAGTTGGGGTTGCAGTGCTACGGCTCCAGCGGACGTGATCTCCTCCTGCGGTGCTCCAGGTCTGCATGGCCGGACTGTTTCGACGCTGGCACACCCCCCGCCGAGTGGCCCCTGTGTCCCCACCGCTGTGGGGACCGCACCAGCAGGAAAGGGCCCCGCCCTGCGGTGTCCGCTACAGCCTCTCGCAGGGACGGGGTCGCCCGCCCCATTGCTCTCGGTTGGGCGAGCCGCGGGCGGCTCTCCCCTGACGTCTTACCGAATGAGGACGGCCGATGGCCAACTGTGCCTCTTCCCTGCGCCGCCGGATTCAGGGCCTCCTGCGTACACCGGACCGCAGTACACATCCTCCTCCACCGGCACGCACGGCGAAGGACCGTCAGAATTCTCGGCCTTGCCTGTCCCGTTCTTACAACCCTGGACCGTCGTCGCAACCGGCAACCACTATCTGCTGGACGGCATCGCAGGCGCCGCACTCATGGTCTTCTTCGGCGCCCTGCAGCGCCGCACTCGTATCGTCGGCAGACGCGCCGCAACCATGCGATGGGGGCCGTCGACCGCTGCCAGCCTCGCCACCGCAGTTGCTCGGTCCGGCATTCCCGGGCCCCCCTCACACAGACTCCCTCCAGGTGACTCACAGTGATCTTCTCTTTCGGGCTGCCCCCACGCGCTGATGAAGACCCCCGTCTCCCGATTCCTGCCTGCAGGACACGGAACACGGCAACGACCGCAGTGCCTCCAGTAGTTGGCTGTACAGCAGGCGCCGAGGGCGGGCCGGCTCGTATCTGCCGCTGCACCTCGAAGACGCCTTTTTGGTCATCCCGGACACTGAGGAGCTGATCGGCGGACGGGCACGCTTCCGGATATCCGACTGCGACACATCCGGCCATGGCCGACGGGCCCGGCCGCATCCGGCAGCTGAGGCGCCAAGTGGCAGGGACCAGCGGGGAACTGCGGCTGGTCCGGAACTACCACGGCGACCAGGGCACCGCCTGGGAAGAGGTCACCGCCATGCTTACACTCAACGGGTTTACTGACGCCGTCCCTCTTGGCCGGTTGAATGTTGTCGGTCCTCTGCCGTCGATCGCAGACGGCGGAGGCCGCGTTGCAGCCGTAGGCGTTCACGTGCCATTTCGTGCGAGCGTATGGGGCCTGGCCCGCACAAAGCACACGTGGTGCCATGTGCACCTGGAGGGCCCGGTGCACGTGCTGCCCCAGTGGCTGGTGCAGTGATGGGCAGGTCGCACCAGATCGAGCCGGGCGACCGCGGACACGACCAGGTTGCGGCTTCGAGGGGACAAGCCCGGGCGGAACGGGCGGACGAGGACGACGGGTGCACATCCCCGTCACGCTCTCGATCACGCGTCGCGCTCAGTATGGGCACCGTCGTGATGTTGCTGTGCGTCGAGCTGGTGTTGGTCGCGCCCTACGCGCGTCGTGCGGCAGACCAGCTGTCCCACGCTCAACCCGCCTGGTTTCTGCTGGCTGTCGCCGCGGAGATGGTGTCGATGGCGGCCTTCGCCCGGCTTCAGCGCCTGGCGCTGAGTACGGGCGGGCTGCGAGTGAGACTGAGCGCTGTGGTTTCCGCCGTGTTTGCGGGGAGCGCTCTCAGCGCGACTCTGCCCGGCGGCAGCCTGGTATCGATCACGTACCGGACACGGCGTATGCGTACCTGGGGTGCCAGTATGCCGTTGATCGGCTTCACCCATGCTGTCACCGGCCTTCTGGGCGCGGCCGCGCTCGTCATGCTTGCTGGAATTGGCAGGATTCTGGCCGGGGACAGTGCCCAGCTTGTAGGGGCAGCCCTTGAGGTTTCAGCGGCTTGTGCCGTCACCGTCGCCGCGCTCGCGCTCGTCCAGCGCACCAGTGTGCTGCGCCGGCCGGTGAGCGCTCTGCTTCGTGTGTGGCGGAGACTGCGGCGCGGCAAGGGCGGGCAGACGTCGGCCGATGGCCTGCTGGGGGAGTTGGCTGCCATGCGGCCTCCAGCTCACTTCTGGGCCCTGGGGTTCGGCGCTGCCCTGATCAACTGGGTCGGCGGATCTCGTGTGTGTGCTCGCTGTGTGCCATGCCGTGGGCTCGGCCCCGGCCTCGGACAAGGTGCTGTTCGCCTACGTCGCTGCGATGACGGCCGTATCGGCTCTGCCTCTGTTGCCCGCGGGACTCGGCCCTCTCGACGCGGCACTGGTCCTGACTCTGCATCACGGCGGAATGCCGATGTCGGCCGCCACGGCCGCTGATCTTCTCTACCGGACCCTCAACCCTGGACTGATCGGTGTCGCCGGGTGGTCGGTCTTGCTCGTCCAACGACGGAGCCGGTCAGGGCGTGGCCGGATCCGGCCACAGAGCCCGTACCGCGTTGCCGACCCCATCCACGAGCGTGGGGTCGAGCATGGCCACCTGGAGGATGTAGCCGGGTAGCAGGCAGACCAGCGCGCCGGCGATCGACTCGGCAGTCACCTCCCGGGGCAGAGCGCCGCTTTCTTGGTGCTCTCGCACGACCTCTGCGAGGTCGGAGCGCATCTGGTTCAGCAGGGTGCTGAACTGGCCGGCCAACGTGGGGTTTCGCAGGGCCTCGGACCAGGCCAGCACTGCCAGCCTTGCGATGTCGTGTTCTGCGGATCGAGCTGACACGAGGTCGAGGACATCAGCGATGACCGCCCCTACGGAACCCCTGGGCCGAGTTGTGGCGACGGTGTGGACCAGCGTCAGGACCTCACGCATGTTCTCTTCGGCAATAGCCAGGATCATCTCGTCTTTGCTCGCGAAGTGCCGGTAGACCGCGCCCGCCGAGAGCCCGGACTCCGCGAACAGATCCTGCATCGACGTTGAGTGAAAGCCGTCGCGCAGGAAGCATCGTCGGGCGGCATCCAGAATCTGGGTACGGCGAGTTTCCATGTACTCCTGGGACACCTTCGGCATGGGGCATCCTCTCCAAAGAAAAACGAATGTTCGTCTTGACCGTCTGACGGCGAGCCTAGCAGACTGGATTCCTGGAGAACGATCATTCGTCTTTGGGAGGCAAGACCGTGAAGACCCCGTTGGCGGGAAACCAGTCATGGTGTCGTGCGGCCATCATGGCAGTGGCATCGCCGCTGGTGATCTCACTGGCAGTGATGGCCTACGCGCGGCCTGCGGCGCGCATAGCGCCGCGTAACCTGCCAGTGGGGATCGTGGGCACGAGTACGGCAAGCCAGGGCGCGGTCGAGGGCCTGGCTCACAGCAAGCCGGGCAGCTTCGACTTCCATTTTTACCCCGACGAGGCGTCGGCGCGGTCCGCTATCAGGGAGCGGGACGTCTACGGTGCCTTCGTTGTCACCCTTGGCAGTCTCACCGTGCTGGAGTCCACTGCCGCGAGCCCGACCGTCGCGCAGTTGCTGGGCAAGACGGGCCGGCAACTGGCCGCCCGTGCGTCCAAGGCGGCCGCGGACCGTGCTGCCTCGTCTGCCCGGTCCGCTGGCTCCAAGCGAGGTAGGGCCGGCGCCGAAAAGCCGGCGCAGATCCGAGCGAGGACTGTGGATGTCGTTCAGACCTCGGCAGATGATCCCCGGGGCGTGGTCTTCAGCTCGGCGCTTCTCCCGCTGACGATCTGTAGCATCATGATTGCCTTGGTCATTGCGATGTCACTGAGGCTGCGTATGTCGCGTCTCATGGCCTTGATCGTGGTGAGTGGAGCGGCAGCTCTCGGGGTCTACGTGGTTGCCCAGGGCTTTCTCGGTGCGATGCCGCACAACCATCTGGCAACCTGGGCTTCCTTGGCACTCACCATTCTCGCCATCAGCGCCACCACTGCCGGAGCGGTCGCTCTTGTGGGTTCGGCGGGGCTCGGGCTGAGCGCGGCGCTCATGGTCTTTGTCGGCAATCCGTTTTCCGGCAGCACATCCGCACCGGAGCTGCTGCCCAAGGCGGTTGACGACATCGGCCAGTGGCTGCCGCCGGGCGCCGGCGCCAGCCTCGTGCGCGGTACGGCCTACTTCAACGGCCATGACAGTGCGGGCCACATCGCTGTCCTTACCTTGTGGAGCGTGCTGGGACTGGCAGCCGTCCTGTTCGGCCACCGTATGTCCCCCGTTGCGAAAATCCCCGTCGCCAACGAGAGTGCGACGGTGGGTACGGAGGGTCCGGCGAACGACGTCGCGACGCCCCATGTGCCGCCGTCGCCCGAGGAGTCCTCACACTCGTCGTCTGCACGAATCGGGATGCACGCACACCCGCACGCCCGACACGCTGCGGGCACGTGATCCAGTCCTTGGGGGAGAAGGTGGCGGTGCCTGGGCGCGCCACCTTGCAAGGGGTCGTCCGTCAACGACTGGGCCGGTGGGGGAGCAGCCCGCCGAAGATCTGTTCGCGTGCGACCTGTCTATCGGCCGCCGCGTCGCGGACGAGCGTGGCCGTACGCGCCCGCTCCTCCAGGTCTTCCGGCCCGGGCAACAGCGGAACAGCGGTCGGCGGTGGCTCCTGTCCGGGCGCGCGACGAGAAGTCAGGCGAATGACCTCAGCTCAGCCGGGCGGCGCCGCCCGGCCAGGGCCGTTATCCGGCTCCGCATCCGCCGGGCGAACCGTTTCTTCCACGCGTTGCCGTGGCGACTTCTTCCCTGCAGCCATCGCAGCAGCCGCGCGAGCCAACTGCGCTTGCACCTGCTCGAACGCTCGCGACCCTGACCGTTTCCGTCGGTGACTTCCGCTCATACACGTTCAACGCCCCGCTGGACTGTCCGATACCGCAATACCGCCAAATGGAGTACGCGACTCGGGCCCCACGCCACGTCAGAGGACTGGCCCGCCAAGCATCGCAACCTTGCCCGCTTCCCCTATGAGAAGGGCTGGACATCATCGCCGACAAGCCCGATCCGCCACCCACCATCCCGCGTCCGTATCTGGCACACGATGAGACGCGGGAGATCGGCAACGAGGTCCCGGATGCGAAGCATCCACCGACTGGCCTTACAGCAACGTCACTTCAGGTGCAGTACAAACACGTCGGAGACGCCGTTGGTGTCGCCGGGTACCAGGTCGGCGGCCGCCGAGGTGAAGACAACCTCGCGGCCGTGCCGGGCGACTGCGCCCGGGAGAGCGGTGGCTGATGCGGCGGCCGGAGCCAGGCGTTGCTTCCTGCCGGTGCGTACGTCGAGCAGGACCACGTCGCCCTGCTGTTCCGACGGCTCGGCGCCGTACTGCTTCAACAGCACGAAACGGCAGCCGTCGTCTGCCGCGAGGGCCAGTGCGCCGCTGTCGCCGACTCGCTGGATGCGTCCTGTGTGCAGGTCGGCGATGTATGCCTGCTCCTCCGGCTGGACTGGCCCGCCCGGCAGCAGATTGGTCGCCCAGGAGTTGAACAGCACTCGGCGGCCGTCGTTCGAGAGCCGCACGATCTCCGAGTAGTCGTTGGCCGGGGTGCCGTCGGGCGCGGTGTCGAACCGGCGGACCGCACCCGTGGCCCGGTCCTTGACGTACAGGACCGTTTGATCGCCGCTGTGCACCCCGTAGGCCACAAACCGGCCGTCGGCGCTGAGCCGTGCGCCGGTGACGTTCCCCTCCGGCTGCAGGGGCGTGACCAGATCGTCGGTACCGGTGACCAGGTCACGGACGTAGAGGTAGGGAGAGCTGTAGTTTCCGTTCCTGTTGCCGATGGTGTACGCGACCTGGTTGCCGTTTGCGCTGATCGCGGCGACGTTGCCCAGCTCGAAGCCGGGTCCAGGGGGCAGGCCTTGGGGCCACAGTGGCTGTGTCTGTGCGGTCTTGCGGTCATAGACGTACGGCTTCAGGAAGCGGTTGCCCGTGTCGAAAGCGACCCTGCGCCCGTCGGCGCTGATCGTCGCGTTGCCCGCATAGACACCGGTCCCGGGGATCTCCACCAGCCTCCCCGTGCGCAGGTCCTTGACGAAGAGGCAGGTGGAGAAGGTGGCCGGGCAGCCCTCGCCGGGGCCCTGGGTTTCGTAAGACGCGTAGTGCCCGTCGGCACTGACGGTCCCATCGTGTGAGGCCGCGGCCAGCTGGGCGCCGTTCGCTGCGGTGCTGATCCGTTCCGCAGCACCCTGCGACGCTGCCGACGCGGGCGGGAGCGCGGACAAACCAAGCGCCGAGGCGAGTACGACTCCGGCGACGACGGTGCGCAACGGACTCACCGCCTGGCTGCTCACGAACATGTGTCTCATCAGTTCGATTCCCTCCCAAGTGGTACGCCGACACCGGTGCGGGTGCGCGCAGTTCGTGTACGAACATGTCGGAGATGCTGTTGATGTGGTCGGGGACCGGTTCGGCGGCAGTCGTGTCCGAAGACGACGCCGCGGCCGTGCCGCGCGACGGGTCGACCGCTGTGAAGCGGAAGGTGACGAAGCGGCCGCGGAGACCGGTCCAGGTGCTCCCGGACGCGCCGCCGGCCTGGACATGGCGGATGAGGCGCAGTGGCGGCGGTCGGGGCGGCCGCTTCGGGGAGTGCGAACAGAAACGCACGCCCCGGCCAGATGCCGGATAGTCGTGACACGCGTGCGGACGTGGACATGACCCCCCGAAGCCTTGACCTTGCCTTCCCCCGGTCCCGCACCGAGGACACGTGGCGATGCAAACGCATCACCCACCCAGGGTCAATGCGCACGCTTACGTACAACCCGGGGCGCTGATCAGACGTCCGCGCGTCCCAGACTCGTGCGACAACTCCCGTACTTGGCAGAGAAGTCGGCGGGCCCACCAAGTGACCCAAGTCGGCTCACGCATTCAGGGCCCACCAACGCTCAGCGGGGCTGGGAGAGAGGCGCACCTGGCCCGGGAACTGGGCGACTCCTGGTCGGTCATCGCCCTTGACCAGCGTGGACACGGCCGCGCCGACCGTCCCGCCGACTTCTGCCGCAACGGCTACGTCGATACGGATGGGGCCTTGCCTTCGACCCGAAGGACATGAACGCCTCACAGCAGCACCTCAACGGGGATCACTGGGACGACCGGCTCGCCGGCGGCTGCCCGGCCTTGCTCATCCGAGGCAACCGCAGCACGGTTCTCAGTGGCGAGCATGCGAAGGACATGGTGGTCCGGCGCCCCTACACCCGGCTCGTCGAACTCCTGACCGGACGCACCGTTCACGCGTCCGTCCCAGCGGAGTTCGCTGCAGCCGTCAGGGGATTCCTCGGCTCCCTGTGAGCTTGCCTAAACACGGCATCCTTCGAGCCGTCGAGGCCCGAATGGTCATGCTGCTTGGAGGGGAACGCCTGATCGGGATCGAAGTGCGTTCTCGCCTCGCAGAGGCCCGGCGGCAAGCTCAGCAGGGTGAAGCGACCACGGCTGGGAGCGACAGCTCGTCAGGAGTAGGTCCAGCGCCACCTGCTCCCGCTGGGTGCGCAAGTGATGCTCGTACCACTCGCGTCTGTCGTCGATGCTCCGTGGTCGCTGTTGCGGCAGAACTCGCCAGCGGAATAGCAGTTGCCCGCGTTGGAGACGATCGAGCAGGTGCCCGAAGCACTCTGACTACCGCTACCGCTACCGCTTCCGCTTCCGCTTCCGCCTCCGCTGCCGTCGCTGCCGGAACTGGAGCTGCTGTCCGTGGTGGCCCGTGCGGTGACGGTCTCCTTTACCTGGACCGTCTTCGTCACAGTCGGCGTCGGTGCAGGCTTCGCGCTGGCTGTCGCTGTGGTCGTCGCGGTGACGGTTGCGGTCGGCCGCGGCTCACTGGCCGCATTCTTGACGCTGTTGCCGTTCTGTCCGCTGCCGCCGGCGCCGATACCGAGGAAGAAAGCGAAGCCGATGGCGGGCAGCACGTACCGTTTCCGCGCCCACTTCGGGGCTGGACGGACAGGCGGAGCAGGTGGCGGCGGTATGTATGGGTTGGGCATGAGTCCCCCCAGGACGAATCAGAAGCGACGACGTTAGCGCCTGGGGCGCGCTTCGCGGGAGAGGCGTGGAGAAGTGGTGATGAGTTTGTGACGGTCAGTGGGGGTGGTTGGCGGCGGTCCGCAGCCCCCGCACGTGCCAGCGGCGACGGCTTCCACGGCCCGCGACGGCATCCGGTCCACCACTCTTCTGGGCGTGGCGGGCGTAGTCGGCGGCCAGCTGGGTCTTCCCCCATCCCGGCAAGTACCTGGCAGATCACCGCCGTCCCGCCCTCTGTCAGGGGCCGCCGCAGCCGCTCCGCCTCAACCCGGTCCTGGAAACAGTCCGCCCGCTGCGGGACCACCCCGACCTGATGCGGCCATGCGGCCGGTTTGCGCGGCGCGCCATGGCGATGCTGGTGAACGGCACCGATGCGCACGGCAGAAACCGTGCCATAGGCCGAGGTGATGACCGTGTGACCGACAGCGGCGTACGAGGCGGTGGAGGGGCGGGGAGTGATGCCGGGTTCCGTCAGCCCTGCTCCGGGCGCATCCTCAGCGCGGCTGCTGACCCACGGTCGGCGCGGATACCCACACTTCCACCGATGGCCTGCCCGTCACCGGACGCCGACACCCCACCACTCGCCGCAGCGAGGGCAGTCTGCAGTTCTCTCGCCGTGCCGTCGAGTGCCTCGGCGAAGGCCGGGTCATGCTCGGCCGCGTCCTCCAGGGAGTCCACCAGACGAGGCCGCGTCCGCTCCGACGGTCCTTCCTGCCCGGACTCGGCCTCCTGCGGGGCGCGCTCCAGTGCGGGGGCTGCCCGCAGCTTCGCGCTGATCAACTCATGCAGCCGGTCCATGCCTGCATCCAGGCCCCTGTCGGCCTCCGCATCTGCCCGCCTCGCCATCCGACGTGCCTTGCCCGCCAGCCACGCGAACACACACCCCGACCGCGATCTCCACGCCCGTCACCACAACCCCCTGGCCGGGCTTGGCACATGGCACTTCAACCGTACCCAGACCCGCCGGACCTGGCCTCCTGGGCGATCGCGGCTCACGACAGTGGTGTTGCCGAAACACCGACCAGGCAGAGCGCCCGGGTAGGGCAGGGCGAGCGATGTGGAGGAGTGGCGCGCAGCGGCCATCCTCAGACAGTCAGGAAGGCACCACCGACTCCCAAACATCAGTTCGATACGATGCCCGCCGTGTATTCCGTCGCGGCACCAGCGTGCCCCCGACAACTCGCGACGCCGCCCCGCGGTGACAGAGGGGTGCGAACCCCTTGGTGCAGGAGCTGTTCTGATCCGAGGGTGCGCTGGTAGTACACGTGTTTCGCCAACTGGAATCGTGTGACGAGGCCTGCCCTGTGCAGGTGGACGAGGCGGTAGGAGACCGTCGAGGGACTGAGGTGATCCCGCTCGGCGAGTTCCCCGGGCGTTCTGGAGGAGCCAAGGCTCTCCAGCAGGGCGAACCGGGTGTGGCCGATGACCTGGGCCAGTGGATGCTCCCCCCGGTTCGGAGGCTCGGCGTGCTCCACGGCGGCATGCGCGGAGTCCGCCCGCGGGCTCTGTGGCGGGGTGGATGAGGTAGAGGCCGCGCTCGTTCCAGGGGTGCGGGCGATGTGGTGGAGTCCGACATTGAGATTGAGGGCGCCGTCCGTGGCCAGTGCCGGGGTGAGGCAACCCGGGGCGTAGCCGCGAATGGCCTGGCGCAGGGCGGACACCAAGGGGAGCCGCCCGTCCGCCAGCAACGCGCGCAGCTCGTGCCGCACCGCCTGACCGCGCCCGGACCGCCCGGCGCGCTGCGGGTGCAGCACCACCGCCTGCATCACCGGGGAGACGGTGAACCGGGATTGGGGCAGTGAGCTTGCCGTCAATGAGACGTCGATCATTCATCCAGTGCAGCACACGCTTCGAACCTCATCGAAGTGTTTCCGTCGATTCCGCTTGCCGTGCTTCGCTTCGAAGGCTGCCTGAACCCTTCGCGACACCCCAGGGAGAAGCAGCCTTGAGCAGGAAAATGAGCCAGAGTCCGACCGTCAAGGCCGTCACAACCTTCCTGGTCGGACTGGTTCCGTGCCTCGTCGCCCCGAATCGGGCGCTCACCGCCGAGCAGGCGTCACCAGGGACGAAGGCGGCCTTTTCGGCGCGGGCGGTCTACACGATCAAGACCCACTCGATGGAGTCGAGGATGCCTCGGCCGTCTGCCCGTTCTCGTCGGCCAGCACGAGAGCGGGCCCGGTCGCGGAAACCGCTGCGCCGGTGGCCAGAAGGAAGATCCGATCGGTGCCATGGTTATCCGCGTCGGCCTGCGCAGCCGCCGACACTACGAGGCCGGCCGGGGAGTCGAGAGGCCTCTGGCCGGTGTGGCCCGCCGGATCCATTGCTGCGGATCATGCAGGTAGTCGGCGACGAGGGCGGCAAATACCGCACTCTGTAGCCTCAGTCTCGGCTGACAAGCCGGCCCGGTGGATCCGCCGTTCGACCACCCGGGGCACTTCAGCCTGCCCCGTCGCGGCCATGTGAAGGGACGGCTGCGGACGCCGACGACATTCGAACTCGCGGGCGAGGGTGAGCAGGACCCGCCGGACCTCATCAGTCGCGCGGAGGGCCTTCCATGCGACGATATTCCCGCCCCATCGAACACGCAGCCGACCCGAGCATTGCAGCAACCGATCCGTATCCGGTACGAAGAAGGCCGCACACGCCCCCTGTCCCCACTCCGAAGGCGACCCGCACATGCTCAGTCTCGACCTGCATCCCATCTTCCGGAACAACCGGGACATCGAGCTGGCGCTCCGCCAATTCATTTTCAAAGCCCATCAGGCCGGGGAGCCCGTGGCCGAGATCATCCCCGGCAAGGGAACGGGCCGGTTGCGTGAGCGTGTCCTGGCCTTTCTCGGTCAGAGGCACATCAGAAGGCTCTACGACAGGGTGGAGGTCAGCGACGGCAATACCGGCCGGGTGCTCGTCCATTTCACGCGAAGGTGAGCTGACCCCGGTTTCGTGTAGGCCGACGTCGGCGACCGGAACGACCGGATGACCACCGCCGAGCGCGAGGAACTGAAACGACTCCGCAGCGAGGCAGTAGACCATCGATCCGCTTCCTTCCGACCGCCTACGACTACAACCATCTGTGGCGGTGGCTACACAAGTGGGGCATCCGCCATCGCATCGCCCGCAAGGGCATCGAGTCCTCTCACGCGATTGGGCCGCCACCGCTGGGTGGTCGAAAAGACGGTGTCCTGGTAGGGGGGGGGCGGCGACGCGTGCACCGCCGTTATGAACGCAAGGCCGGACACTTCCTCGCATTCGTCGGCATAGCCGCGGCCCACATCGGATACCGCCGCCTCACAGCATGAACGGTTGGGTCGTGGGTTCATCCTGAGCCTCGGCAAGCGCCAGCTGCTTGACTGGCTGAGAACCTCGTTCAGAGGGCGGTTCGGGATTTGATGTCCATTTCCGGGTGAGGCCGGGCGGGCTGCTGCGACTGAGCACTTCACTTGGCCAGTTGAGCGCGGGCAACGGCTGCTCCAGCGCCTTCTGGCCGACTGCGGGATCACTTGGCGCTGTACGACGGGATCGGCTTGTCGGTGGTGCTGCATAGGGTGCACCCGACGATCAATGGCTGATGGGTGAGGGGCGAAGGCATGCGCGACGGGATTCGGTGGCTGGTCGATCTGGAGCACTGGATGTCCAGCGTGGTGTTCGCACGCGGGATATCCGCGCAGGAACTGGCGGTGCGCATGGGAGGCGACCGAGACGGCGCGACCGAGCCGATCACCGACGCCGAAACGTGGGACCTCGGCCAGTGGTACAGACCGGGCGGGGATGGCGATGGTGTCGTACGGGTCGGAGAAGATGGAGGCTGGTCGTTCGCTCTGGAGTACGGGGACTCAACCGGCGGGGATCGTTTGGCAGAGATCTCCCGAAAAGGGGTTGAAGCCGTCCACTACGTGCCGATGCAAGAGCACCCGCCGGCCACAGTCTTCTATGCTCGGGACGGCGTGGAACTATGTGGCTTCGGGCTGGGCGAGGAAGTGTGGCGCTGGGGTCGGGAGCCTGACCTGCTGCTTCCCTACCTGGTTAGCGGGCACGTGCTGCAGCCCGACGGAACGCTCATCGCCCCTGAAGGCGAGCACTACACGGATACCTACCGGCGTACCCTCGGCGTCATCGAGCAGCGGTTCGGCCTCTCGCTCTCACCGGACTACCTGAAGGAAGCCCGCCTGCCGGCGTATGCGGTTCGCGGCACTCCAGACATGCACATCTGAGCGACCGCGATGGCCAACTCTTGTGCTCACGCGCCAGCTGAGGCCTCATCTGCTGGTCGTGCTGCTCGGTCGGTTACTGCTTCGTGGTGACATCGAGCTTTACCAGGCGTCTCAGCTTGGCGCGGGTGCCCTCGATGTTCTTTGGCAGCAGTTCGTGGTCGAGGGCTTCGCAGACATCGCGGGCCCGGAGGGGGCCGGTGGCCTCGTTGAAGACGGCGAGGTTGCGGGGGTAGTCCGGGTGCTCGGGCAGGTCGGGCGAGACCGGGTGGGCGGGGAGCCGTTCACCCAGGGCGGTGACGGTCTTCCGGGTGATGGCCAGGTGTTCGAGGTGGGTCTCGGCTTCCCGCAGCCGGGTCTGCGGTTCGGCGATCTGCGTGCGGAGGTCGCCGGCCAAGGCCCGGGTGGCGTCCTCCTGGATGCCGAGCGCGTTGGGTAGGTGCTGGATGCAGGCGCCGGTGCAATGTCAGGATTCCGTAGGTCTGCTCGACCTTGCGCCGCTTCGGCTGCGGGACGAACCCCGTCTCCTGCGGGTTGCGTTCGACGGTCTCGACGTCGATGCCCAGGAGGGTGCCGTGGGCGGTGAACTGGTTTCTGAAGCCCTGGTCGACCAGGGCCTTCTTGACGGTGCCTCTGGCGACCTGGTCCGGCAGGGGGGCGCGGGCCGGGGTGCGAGCCCGATGGTCAGGTGGGTGAGGTCACCGGCGTCGGCGAGGACTCGGTCGGCGCGATCGAGGAGTGCCTGCACCGTCGGCGCGGTAGGCCCCGGCCAGGCAGGTGGAGACTTCGCTCTTCAGCGCCTCGCTGACCGAGCGCAGCGAGGTCCACTCCCGTACCGCGGCCGGACCGGACCAGGTGGCGGCGAGGGGGGTGTGCCCGGCCGAGGTGGCGGCGAGCATGACCAGAACCCTGCCCTGGGCGGACTGTCAGGACATGACCTCGGAGCCGAGGGTCGACAGCGCCGCCGCCACGATGCCCAGGGTCAGCCCGATGGCACGCGCCCTGCCGGTCGCCGCCTTGGCAGAGTCAGCCGCCTACGACCAGACATTCTGCCGGTCCCAGACCTGTCGAATCGCCGCATCAACCGCTTCCGTCATACGAGTGATTCTGTCAATCTGAGGCGACGTCTCGTCACTGTCTGCGGCTGCCGGAGGGGAAGCCATGGCCGAGGAGCAGCAGCCGACTCCCGCCCAGCGACCGCCGCGGCCGTGCACCCAGCTGCGCCAGTCGCGGTCCCTCGGTCTGCTGCTCCAGGTGGCCGGCACGGTCTCGGCTGGCCTCGGGACGGCCAGCGGGGCGGTGGCCTACCGGTCCCTGCGTACCTGGCGGGCCGAGCAGGGATGGTGGGCGGTCGCCGTCGAGCTGGGCCTGATGCTGTGCCTGCTGGCGGCCGGGCGCTGGGCGATCCGGCAGGGATACCGGCACCGGGCACCCGTCCTCAGTCCGCTCACCGAGTTGCCCGAGGACGAAGCGGTCGTACTGTTCCTGCGCTCCTTCGCCGACGACGCCGGGCTCGCCCGGGTCCAGCGAGGCTCGATGCGGGACGGTCCCTGGGCGGCGTCCACCGAGACCGAGGAACAGCAGCTGTCCCGCGCGATAGCGCCGTTCGGGCGGATGGTGGCGTTGGGCCGCCCCGGTGACCGGCTCCCGCAGCCCGGCGCGGGACGCCACTACAGCTCCGACCTGGTCTGGCAGCAAGAGGTCCTCGCGGCTCTGGACCGAGCGTCGCTCGTCCTGCTGGTCTGCGGGCCCGGGCGGCAACTGCGCTGGGAGGTGGAGCAGATCGTCGCCCGCGGCCGCCCCGAACGGCTGGTGCTGATCGGCGTGCGCAGTGTCGAGCAGTACGAGACCTTCCGGCTTGCGATGCAGGACGCCTTCCCGAAGGGCCTGCCGCCCTCGGCGCCGGCCCGGAAGGACCGGACGGACACCCCGGAGACGTACATCCGCGATGCCGTCTGGTTCGAGGCGGACTGGACTCCACACCTGGTCCCGCTCGGCAGCGACGATCCCGAGATCGAGGTGCTCTGGCTGCTCGACCGCAACGCCTGGGTGGAGACCGCCTTCCCGCTGGCCGTCCGGCCGGTCTTCCTACGAGCCGGTCTCGCTCTGCCGCGCCTGCCGATGGGCCACACCGCGCGGCCCTGGGCGGTCAAAGCCGCGGTGCCGCTGCTGGCGCTGGCCTGGGGGGTGCTCATGGCCGAGATGGCGCGCGGACGGGCAGGCAACATCCCGGGGGTGCTGGTCTTCGCGGCGGTGGCCAGTCTGCTGCTGTACCGGACCTGGCTGGCGGGGCAGGTCACGACGGGGTTCCTCAAGCTCTACTCGGGGTTGTTCGGGACGTTACTCGTGCCGATGTCGTTTCTTGACGGCCCCCTGGTCACCGGGCCGCTGACCCTTCCGGTGGGGTTGGGGCTACTGACGGGAGTACTGCTGCTCAGCCGGGAGGACGTGCGCCTGTGGCGCGCTTCGCACGGTGCGTACCGACGGCCGCGGGGTGCCGGTGCAGCGGGTGCTGGCGGCGGGGCGTCGCCGTCGGGCAAAGCGGGCGGGTGACGGGTGGGTACGGGGGAGGGCGGTCAGGCACGGGCACAGGTGGGGACCGGGGACGCGGGCCCCGACCTCGGCCGCCGCGCACCGGGTCAGGGGTAGGGCAGCGCGTCGGTGCCGGTACGGGCTTCTGGCCAGCCGTATCGGCGGTTGCCTCGTCCAGAGGGCGGTTCCCGTGACCCCGCCAGCAAGCAAGGACAACCCTGTGGCGTCCCACCGGCCTTGAGGAACTGGCGTTGGTGCGTGAGCTGGACTGGCGTGCCTGACGCCCCGGCTTCCCGAGCAGCCGATCTTCTACCCTCTCCTCAACGAGGGCTACGCCGTCAAGTTCGCGCGAGACGGGTACGTCAAGCACGATGGCGCCGGGTTCGTCACCCGGTTCGAAGCGAGTTCGAGTTCGTGCGCAGGTATCTGGTCCAGCAAGCGGGCGGGAAGACGATCCTCGAGTTGTGGGTACCGGCCGAGGAGCTTGACGAGTTCAACGGTCACATCGTTGGCAAGATCCAGTTGGTACACGAGTTCCACTGAGCTGCGGGAATTCCGTGATGTGGCGGGCCGACCCGATGCCATGCCCCCGCGGACACCTGCGCGTTCCAACGGAGCCGCTCATCGAACCGCTCGAGGCTGTAGCCACACCGCCAACGGGGCCGCTTGCTGACGCGCCTTGGAAAAAGTTGTGGGCCGCTGTCGATCCGGTCACGTCCCGTTCGACGTCATGATGTGCGGCGCCTCGCCACACGATGACGCGACAGGACCTGACGAGGAAACACGTGGATCAACTGCTGAGAGTCATGAACTTCAACGTCTCCAGTGACGGAATCGGTGCCGGTGAGCGCCAGAGTCTGGAGCGGCCGTTCGGCTACGACCATCCCGAGAGGCTGTTCGCCTGGGCCGGAGCCACGGCGAGTTGGCCTATGCGTACGGATCCCGGAGGGAGCCGGGGCCTTGACGACTACTTCACGCGAGACTTCGCACGCAACATCGGTGCCGAGATCATGGGCCGCAACAAGTTCGGGCCCCAGCGCGGGCCATGGCAGGATCATGAGTGGCGTGGCTGGTGGGGGGAGGAGCCCCCGTTCCGCACGCCCGTGTTCGTCATGACCCACCACAAGCGTCCGTCGTTCACGCTCTCCGACACCACGTTCCACTTCGCTGACGGTGACTTGGCCGCGGTCCTCGAACGGGCGCGGGAAGCGGCGCAGGGCAAGGACGTCCGACTCGGCGGCGGGGTGACCACCATCCGGCAGTTCCTTGATGCTGACCTCGTCGACACCATGCATGTGGCGGTCTCGCCGGTAAAGCTCGGGTCCGGACTACGACTCTGGGAGTCCCCCGATCAGCTGCTCGACCGGTTCCACCTGGAGGTCGTGCCCAGCCCGAGCGGCGTGACGCACCACCTGTTCTGGCGAAGGTGACGCGAGGGCCCACTCGAGTTCATGCACCTTGTAGCACTTCTTCCAGGCATCGGTCTGCTGCTCGGCCCTGGCCGCCTGGAGCGCGTGGTGCTCGTTGTGGCGGCGTAGTCGCCGTTCGCGGGGCCGTTTGATGTTGGGGGTGTTGATGCACGCCTGCCGCATGGTGCAGGGGCGGCAGGCACTGACCGAGAACAACATCCGCAGCACCGGCTGGCCGCGTCGGGAGGGCCGTTCGCTCCAGGTGGTGCTGGTGGCCGCCCGTGCAGGTGGCCTGCTGGTTGTCCCAGTCGAGGGTGAAGGCGTCCTACGCGAAGCCGCCCTCGACGCTGGTCTGCGCGCTGTTGTCGGCCTGGATGGGGTCGTGCAGGGCGATGCCGTGGTCGCGTCGGCCGCTGACCAGGGCGGGGGCGGTGGGGTAGCCGGCGTCGACCCAGTGTTCGGCCGGCAGGCAGTCACGGGCGGCAAGCCGGGTGTGGATCGTCTCGGCCATCGACCGGTCCTGGACGGTGGCCAGGGTCGTGGTGACGTTGGTGACCAGGCGCAGCGCGCCCGGCGGGGGTGTCAGCGCCGAAGACCGCCGACAGCAGACGCGTCCCGTCCCGGGGGATCCGTGTCCCCACCTCGTCCCGCTTCGCGCGGCTGGTAGGGAATCGCGTGTCCTCCGCCCTCGTGGCGTAATGCCTGAACCACTCCGGCTCGGCCACCTCCGACAGCCAGACCGGGGCAGCCTGGGCGAGCGCGTTCAACGTCGACCGCAGCGTCTCCGCCACCATCTCCAGCCAGCACAGTTCACGCGCCGCCGACAGCACATGCGTGGAGTCAGTACGGGCCCGGCCCGCGCTCTCGGGCTCCCCTTCGGGTACGCGGCCCGAGCCACCCGTACCGTGTCCGCCGGGATCTCCCCAGATCCCTTCGGCTACATCGACATCGGCACCCACCCCCCCATACGACAACGTCGGCCTTCAAGACCACAACCAGGTCTTGAAGGCCGACGTCACGCGAGGCCCCGAATAAACCAACAGCGTCCAGATGTCCGGGCGGGGCCGTCGTCATGCGGTGGGCTGATCACCGGCACCCGGTTCCCGCCGGCGGACGCGAGCAGCATCATCGCCCGGCGATAGCGGACCTCTGCACTGATCGGCTTCCTGCGTGACGTCGTGGCTCATGGCCGCTCATCATGACGAGGTGGCGACACCGTCGGGCCTGTCCCCTGCGGGGAGCTGTCGAGTTCAACGCAGGGGAGACCGGGCACCTCAGGTCCTCAGCAGGTGCCCTCGTCCTGCCAGGGGCCCCATTCGGTGGCGGCGGGCTGCTCGTTCTGGGTCCACCACTTGGCTTTCCAGTTGTGGTTGTTGAAGGACACCTCGTTCCCGGCGGTGTAGACCGCGGTCGAGCTCCAGGCGGCCTTGCACGTGGTGTTCGGGGGAGTCGGTGTGGGCGTCGGGGTGGGGGTGCCGGTGGGCGGGGTGGCTCCGGCGAACGTCACCGAGTACTTGGCGAAGTCCCAGGCGTTCTGCGTGACGCTGGAGCAGGTGCCTGATGTGCGGCCGCCGTTGTCGGGCGGGTTGCACTGGCGGTCCCGGTTGAGGGACCAGAAGGTGAAGCGGTCCATGTTGTGGCCGGTGGCGTAGTCCAGCACGCTCTGGAAGTCCGCTTGCGTGAAGATTTCCCCGGTGTCACTGCGCCCGTTCATCCCCGAGAACCCCTCGTGGCTGTAGGCGGTGGCCTGGTCCCAGCCGAAGGTGGACTGCAGGATCTGGTTGAAGTTGGTCAGTGCGCTCGTCTGGGAGGCGGCGCCGTTGAATCCGCCGTCGAACGGCATGATCGAGAAGTTGTTCGGGGTGAACCCCTGCGACTTGGCTTCCAGGAGCATCTGCTTGCCGAACCATCCGGTGCCGTCGGCCGTGCCGGCCGTGGTGACGGAGACGTAGAGGCCGGGGTTGTTCTGCTGGAGGATCTTGGCTGCGCCGATCTCGTTCTTGATGGCCGCCGTGTTCTCGTACTCCGGCTCCTCCAGATCGAAGTCGATGGCGTGCAGCCCGTACTTGGTGATGACCTGCTGGTACGCCGCCGCCGTGGCCGTTGCGTCCGAGCAGGCCTGGCCGAGCTTGGTGCCGCCGTATCCGCCGATGGAGACGGAGACGTCGCCGCCCTTGGCGCGGATGTTGCTGATGACGGACTGGACGGCGGTGTCTGAGGAGACCGCCGCGGTGCCGCCCCAGGTGGGGGAGCAGCCGCCACCGTTGGGGGCGAGGATGAAGGCGAGCTGGAAGGCCTTGAGGCCGGTTGCATCCATGATGGTGCCCGCATCAGGCGGGTCGTTGTCCAGTGGCATCAGATAGGGGGCTGCGGCGTACCAACGGTTGCTCAGGGCGCTCGTCGCGCCCGAGGCGTTGCCCGCGACCAGCGCGGTCGTACCGGCCGCGGTGAGGCCGACAGCGGCGACCAGGCATGCACGAAGACGTCTCACTGCGTGCCTCCGGTGGGGTGGTGGGGGAGTCGTCTCAGCTTGAGTGAGTTGTTGCAGTCACGTCAATAGATTGGCCTAGACCAAGTGTCGCTTTGGACTAGACCATGCAAAGGCTTTGCCCGGGCCCGGGCGTGGGCGGCGATGCCGGCTAGATGGGCATAGCGGCCAGGATGCCCAGTTGGGCAAGAGGCGCCGAGACGGCCCCTCCACACACACGCGGGAGGCTCGCGGGGGCCCGAGGATGGCTTCCATCTCGGTGGTAGATCCGTTCGTTGTCTGTTCGTACTTGTCCCGTCGCCAGGTCGGGCTGGATGGTGAGCCGCCCCCTCCACATCTTCCCGTTCGTATGTCGAAGATGGGCCTGTCCCATGCGTACTCTCATCCGCGCCGACGCGCTGACCGCCGGCGTTACGGCCGTCTTGCTCCATGCACCTGCCGCGCACGCCACGGCTCCCGGTGACAACGCGACAGGGAAGGGATCGGCCGGTGTCGGGCAGGCGCGCGGCCACGCCATCGTGAGGAGCAATGTGCGGGACAGCAACGAGTCGGGCTCGTTCCAGTCCCGGACCGCCGACCACCTTACGGAGCGGCTTTGGTCGGGAGTTGCCTGGCCCGAGTGATCACGGCCCCTTACGCCGTCCCGCGGATCGGACAGGCCTGTGTACCTGGGCCTGGTGGTCGCGCCCCGGCCCGGCCGGCCGCCCGGATCAGTGTCGCGGAGTTCGCCCGATGGCAGCGGCGTATCGGGCTTCGATGTCGCGCTCGTCCACCTCGAAGACTGAGATGAGGCAAGGGCTGGGTCCGCGCCGCAGCAGTGCGACGAGGCCCAGCCCTTGTCGGTCAGAAGGCGCCGCCGTCAGAAGGCACCGGTGCCATTGGGCGTGCCGAGACCGGTCGGCCCGTCGTATCCCGGCCCCGCGGTGCACAGGTAGCCGCTCCCGCAGAAGCCGTTGCTGCCCGACGTGACGTCGTTGAGCGCCGACGTGTGGCTGTACGGGTACGAGCCGTTGACGACCTGAGAGGTGTTTCCGGCCAGCGCGTAGACGCTCGCGATGATCGGCGACGCGGCGCTGGTGCCGCCGACTTCGACCCATCCGTCGGCACCCTGTGCGACACCGAGCTCAAGCTCGGTGTCGCACAACGATCCGCCACCGCAGTCGTTGTAGGTGTCGTAGACCGCCACCCCGGTGTTGGGATCGGCGACCGCGGACACATCGGTGACGGTGCGCTTGGCACATCCGGAGTCATGCTGCCAGGACGGCTTGGTCTCGTACGCCGAGCAGCCCGAGCCCGCGCCGCTCCAGGCGGTCTCGGTCCAGCCGCGCGAGTTGGAGGCCTTGCTCAGTGAGGTGCCGCCCACGGCGGTGACGTAGGGGGAGGAGGCCGGCCAGGAGACGCCGTAACCGGAGTCACCCGAGCTCGCTGTGATCGCGATGCCGGAGTGGTTGAAGTGGGAGTCCGCGGAGGTGATGGTGTTGTCCTCGGAGCCGCCCCAGCTGTTGGAGACGGAGACGACGCCCGGGGTGGTGGCGGCGGTGTCCTCGGCCGTCATGAGATCCGGGGCGTTCGCCGAGTTCGCCTCGACCAAGAGGATGTGGCAGTCAGGGCATGAAGCCGAGACCATGTCGAGGTCGAGGCTGATCTCCTCGGCCCATCCGTAGTCACCGGAGGGCAGCGGCGACGCCTGGCCACTCTGATTCACTTTGCGGAAGCAGCCGTTGGCGGTGGTGCACGACGGCAGGCCGTAGGCGCTGCGGTAAGTGGCCAGGTTGGACTCGGCGTTCGGGTCGTCCATGGCGTCGACGATTGCCACGGTGCGGCCCGATCCCGAGGCGCTGCCCAGGTTGTAGGCGGAACGTAGATCGGACGGCACGTACCCCACCGTGGTCGGGGATCCGGTGGTGAACGGTGACATGCGTCCCGAGGCGGTGCGATGGGCCTTCAGCACGCCGAAACAGCGGGCCTGTCCCGCTTGCACGGGATGGGCGCAGCCGAAGTCCGCCGTACTCGCGGAGGCGGACGCGCGCGGGGCGGGCGAGAGAGCGGCGGCCTGGACACTGGTGGCCAGGCCCATGGTGAGGGCGGTGACGGCGAGTGTGAGCAGCGCGGTGACGGCCGCTGCCGTCCGCCGCACCCGGGGTCTGGGTCGATGGCGGTGGATCACTGGGGATCCGGAGGGTATCTCGTGGCGATGCATCAAGCCTCCGTGCGGTCTCGGACAGTTCGGGAGGGCCACATGACGAAATGCAGCATGAGCAGACGGCATGTCAGATCAGCTGCGAGCCAGATGGTTTTCACCATGCGGCTGCCCTCTTGTGCTGGTCAAGGCCATGCCAATGCAGGTCTTGTGAGGCTGTCGCGGTAAGCGAGTGAACCCCCGTTGGTGCCGGCGTGCCCGCGGGAGCGCTCACTACGAGGCCACGAAAACTCCTCCGCCACCCGCGGGATGAGTTCCTCATCCAGAACGAACTGCTACGCAAGTGAGCCATCGGAGTCCTGAGCGGGCCTACTCGTCTCCGAACGGCAGGGACGCTCGCTGATCATCAGCAGCAACCGGGCGCCCAGCGACTGGTATCCCCCCTTCTCCCAACTCCTTCGACGCCGGATCTCTTGGACCGGGTGAAAAAGTGCCCCCGCGCGACTGTGCGAGGGTACTTACGGAGGCCTGGTCAGAGGGCGTCGACGCCGCTCACCTTCCAGCCGTCGGAGGTGCGGGTGAGCGTCATACGCACCCGGTTCAGGTCCAGCCGGGGCTCCGGGACCCGGGTGCTCTGGGTGACCTGGTTGACGAAGAGCAGGACGACGGCCCGGTCCGGTGTGGCCGACACGACGGAGGCCGCCGGGGCGCCGCCGTCGGCGGGTGTGGTCACGGTCGCCTTCACCACGCCGTGGTACTTCGTCGCGGTCGGCGCGACCACCGCCTTCGTGGTCTTGTCGTACTGGTCGCGGAAGTGCCCGGTCAGCAGGGCGCGGGCCCGAGAGAAGTCCCGGTCCAGGTGCCGGTAGTCGTACGACAGTACGACCGGCGCCGCCTTCCGTGCGGCCGCGAGAGCCTCGCCGCGGGCGTGCTCCGCCTGCCGCCCCTGCCGGTACTGCCACCCGAGGACGGCGGCCGCGACCAGGGCCGCCGCGAGGACGACGCCCAGCACCGCGGTGAGCACGCTCCGCCCGGCCTTGCGCGGGGGTGCGCCGTCCTCCGGCTCCCCCTCGAACGACTCGGGCTCCGGCGGGTCCTCCCAGCCGTTCGCCGGCGGCTCGACGAGCAGGGTGCGCCCGGAGCGAGCCTGCGCTTCTTGGCGGGTACCGCGCTCGGGGGGCGCGGGCCGCCCGGCGCGCTTGGCTGCCGCGCGGGCGGCCGCAGTCATGGTGCGGCGGGCCGGTGAGCCGGTGCTGCGGGTGCGGGAGGTCGGGTTCGCCACGGTGTCTCTTCTCATCGATAGCCTCACGGGTGGGTCAGCCCACGAACGCGACGTCGGAGGTCAGCCAGCGGCCGGCCACGCGCGCGAGGTCGAGCTGGAGCCGGTAGGTGCGCGCCTGGCCCTCGGGTGCGGCGGTGTTGGTCACCTTGCTGTCGGCCACGACCAGGACCCGGGCCGAACGCGCGTCGGACCGCACGATGCCCGCTTCCAGGACCTGTCCCTCGGACACCGACTTGTTCTGCGCGACCAGCTTCGTCAGCTCCGCGGTCTGCGCCGCGAACTGCTTCTTGAAGTCGCCGGTGGCACCCTTCAGCACGTTCTGGCTGTCCCGGCCGTAGTGCCGGTAGTCGAGCGAGGTGAAGTCGAGCGCCGACTGGCGGGCCGCGACCAGGATGTCCTGGCGGCGCTGCTCCACCGCGCGCTGGTCGGACAGCCCCGCTCCCAGCCAGCCCGACAGCGCCATGGTCACCGCGGTCACGGCGATCAGCCCAGCGAGCAGCGCCCTGTTCATGCCGGCGGCGTTCACGCCATCGGTCCGACGAGCAGCCATTGCCACGACTCCTTTCCGAATGTGCTCTGTTCCCCGCCCGTCGAGCCGATCTCGACGGGCGTCCCGTCCGGGCCGGTGGCGGTGGCGGTGCCGGTGCCGCTCTCCGGGTCGTACGGGGTGACGTAGGAGGACTGGTTCGCGCCACCCGAACCGGCGGACGCACCAGGGGCGTTCTGCGCGCCGCGCACCGACGCGCTGCCGCCCCGCGGGGCCGTACAGCGGGCGTCGGTGTTCGCCGGACGTGTGGTCGTGTCGGAGGGGTCGCGCTGCCGCGTTCCGTAGCCCTGGGTGCAGGCCGGGGGATCGTCGGCGTTCACCGTCAGCCCGAAGTGGGTGGTGCCGTCGCCGGGCACGACGGTGTAGCTGCCCGCGACCACCACCGGGAAGGTGACCAGGGCCTGCTCCACGCCGGGCAGCCGTGCCAGGGTGATCTGGCCGCCGCTGATCAGATTGGCCAGCAGGACCGGCAGATAAGGCCGGGTGGACTTCAACAGGGATTCGATCTGCTCGGCGGCGGGCACCGCGTTGCCGATCAGCCGACGCAGATCACCGTCGCTCGACTTCAGCTGCGCGGTGAGCGCCGCCAGATCACGGGAGAACGACTTGATGGCCGAGCCCTGGTCGGCCTGCGTCTTGAGCACCTTCCGCGAGTCGTTGATCAGCGAGACCGTCTGAGGGAGCGACGCCGACGCCGACTCGGCGAGCGCGTTGCCGGAGTCCACCAAGCGGCTCAGCCCCGGCCCGGTGCCGGCGAAGGCCTTGCCCAACTCGTCGACGGTGGCACGCAGGTCGTCCTTGCCGACCGAGTTGACCAGCCGGTCCAGGCTGAGGATGAGGTCGGTGACGGGCAGGGGCGTCCGGGTGCGGTCACGCGGGATCGGGCTGCCGTCCATCAGATACGGGCCGCCGGAGTGCCGGGGCTGCAGATCGACGTACTGCTCGCCCACCGCCGACCGGTCGGCGACCACCGCCAGGGTGTCCGCCGGGATACGCGGCGCGCCGTCCTCGATCCGCAGCGCCACCGACACCCCGGACCCGTCGAGGCGCAGGTCGCTCACGCGGCCCACCGGCACCCCGCGGTAGGTGACCTCGGCGCCGGGGAAGATGCCGCCGGAGTCGGCGAAGTCGGCGTGCACGGTGTAGCCGCGGCCGACGAGGGTGTCCGCAAGGCCCGTGTACTGGACGCCGACGTACGACACCCCCACGGCGGTGACCGCGGCGAAGGCGAGCAACTGGGCCTTGACCGTACGTGTGATCACGGCTGTATCCCCTTCAGCATGAGCTCGGCGAGCGCGAGGTCGATCCCCGGAGAGAAGCGGCCGGCGTCTCCTCCGGTGCCGTAGGCCGCAGTGCACACGGGCGGGCACAGCACGCCGCCGACGCTGCCGCCCGTCGGCGCCGAGGGCTGGACCGGCAGCTTCGGTACCTTCGGCACGCTCGGGATGCTGGGCAGCGCGGTGGGTAGCGGCAGGCTCGGGAGCGAGGGCGTCGGGGTCGGCTGCCTGCCGGATCCGCCGCCCTTGCCCGGCTGGTTCGTGAGGTTGCCGTAGATCCCCGCCAGGTCCAGGTCGGCGGTGATCTTCAGGTTGACGTAGTCGCCCTTGACGGCGTCCGTCGCGTTGCGCGGGAACGGGTAAGTGGTCAGCAGCTCCAGAGAGTTGGGCAGGTCCTCGCCCGCCTCGTTCAGTTGCTGCAGGATCGGCCGGAGCTGCTTGAGGTCGGCGACGGTGTCGTCCCGCGAGGCGTCGATCACCTTTGTGCCCGTCGTGCCGAGGTCCGACAGTGAGGTGAGCATCTTCGTCAGGTCGCGGCGCTGGTCGGCCAGGACCTTCAGCGCGGGCGGGATGGCGTCGACGGCCTGCGCGATGGTCTCCTTTTCCTTCCCCAGCCGCTTGTCCAGCCGGTCGATGCCCTTGAGGGCGCGGACGATCTCCGTGCGCTGCCGGTCCAGGCCGCCTAGGAACGTGTCGAGCTGCTTGAGCAGCGACCTGACCCGGTCCTCGCGGCCGTTCAGGGCCTTGTTCAGCTCCACGGTGATCGTCTTGAGCTGGGCCACGCCGCCGCCGTTGAGAAGCGCGGACAGGGCGGAGAGCACCTCCTCGATCTCCGGGTTGCGGCCGCTGCGGGACAGCGGGATCACATCGCCGTCGCGGAGCCGGCCGATCGGCGGTGTGCCGGACGGAGCGGACAGCTCCACGTACTTCTCGCCCAGCATGCTGGTCTGCCTGAGGTCGGCGACGGCGTTCGCGGGCAGCTTCACCGAGTCGGCCACGCGCAGCCGCACACGCGCGTGCCAGCCGTCCAGCTCGACCTTCTCGACCGCGCCCACGGTGACGTCGTCGACCTTGACCGCCGACTGCGGCACCAGATCGAGTACGTCCCTGAACTCGACGGTGACGTGGTAGGCGTGGCCGTCGGCCGCCGCGCCCCCGGGGAGTTGGACGTCGTACCAGCCGTTGAACCCGCAGCCGGACAGCAGCAGCGCACCTGCCGCCGTCCACGCCACCGACCTGCCCTTGCGCGGCACGCTCATGCGCTCGCCCCCAGAATTCCGCCGAGCGTGCGGTCGACCGTGCCCGTCCCCGTGGAGGCGGCCGGCAGCTTCGGCAGCGAGTCGAAGAGCTTCCGCAGCTGTGAGCAGTCGGGGTTCTTGCCGCCCGTGTCGCCGGTCGTCCGCAGCAGGGAGCACAGCAGGGACGCGGGGTCCTGCGGGCTCTGCGGGTTGTCGCGGGTGTCGAGGGTGCCGGACGCGGGGTTGTAGGCGTCCGCGAGGTTCGACAGGCCGGTGGGGGCGACGGTCAACAGTTCTTCCAGGGCGGCCCGTTGGGTCACGAGGACCTCGGTGACCTTGCTGAGGCCCTTGACGTTTGACGTCAGTGATGTCTTGTTGTCCTTCACGAAGCCGGACACGTCGCCGAGCGCCACCCCCAGGTGCTGGAGTGCCGCCGCCAGGTCCGTGCGCTCCCCGGCGAGCTGCTGCGCCACCGTGGCGAGAGTGGTGTTGAACGACCGCACGCTCTGGTCGTCGGCTGCCAGCGCGGCCGTGAACACCTGGAGGTTCCGCACGGTGCCGAACAGGTCGCCCCGGCCGTCGGAGAGCGTGGTGACCGCCTGCGAGAGGTCCTCGACCGTCTGGTTGAGGTTCGTGCCCTGCCCCTTGAGGTTCTCCGCGCTCACGCCGAGCAGCCGCGACAGGGAGCCGTCCTTGTTCGCGCCCTTGGGGCCGAGCGCCTCGGCCGTGGTGTGCAAGCCGTCGAAGATCCGGTCCAGCTCGACGGGGACGGCGGTGCGGGACTCGGGGATGACGGCGCCGTCCCGCATGACCGGGCCCTTCCGGTACACCGGCAGCAACTGCACGTAACGGTCGCTGACCACCGACGAGTTGATGATCGCGGCCTGCGCGTCCGCGGGCACCTTGCGCCCCTTGTCGTACTCCAGCTGCACCCGCACCCGGTCGCCCTCGGGCGTGATCTTCTCGACCTCGCCGATGCGGACGCCGAGGACGCGCACGTCCGAGCCGGGGTAGATGCCGACGGTGCGCGGGAAGTACGCGGCGACGCGGACGGTGCCGGAGCGCGGCCACAGTTCGACGGCGAGGGTGGCGGCGAGCGCGAGGGCGGTGAGCAGGGCGAGGGCCCGGACTCGGCGGTTCATCGTGAGCCTCCCGTGCGCGGCGCCACCGGGGTGGCGACCAGGTTCTGGACGTAGGAGTCGAACCAGCGGCCGTTGCCGAGGGTGTTGGTGAAGAGCCGGACGTAGGGGGCGAGCAGGGCGACACTGCGGTCGAGGCTCGTCTGGTTGCGTTCGAGCATGGTGACGAAGGTGTTGAGGTTCTTCAGGGCGGGCCCGATCTCCTTGCGGTCGTCCTCGACCAGGCCGGACAGCTCCACTCCCAGCAGGGCGGAGCTGACCAGCAGGTTGTGGATCGCGGTGCGCCGCGCGCTGATCTCCTTGAACAGCTTGTCGCCGTCGGTCACCAGCGCGGAGAAGTCCTTCGTGTGCTGCGCCAGCACCTTGGTGACCCCGTTCGCGTGGCCGAGGAGGTCCATCAGCGCCTGGTCGCGCGAGGCGATCGTCCTCGAGATCCGCGACAGTCCCTCGATGGACGCCCGCACCTCGGCGGGCGAGTCCTGGAAGGTGGTGGAGATCGTGTCCAGCGCCTTGGCGAGCCGCGAGGTGTCGACCTGCTCCGTCGTGGTCGTCAGGTCGCTGAACGCCTGCACAACGTCGTACGCCGACACCGTCCGGCTCAGCGGGATCTCACTGCCCGGCTTCAACTGGCCGGGCCCCTTCGGATACAGGGCGAGGTACTTCGCGCCGAGGATCGTCTTGACCCGGATCGACGCACCGGTGTCGATGCCGAACGCCGGGTCGCCCTTGACCTTGAACGTCACCTTGACGTGGTCGCCCTCCAGGTCGACGCCGTCGACCTTGCCGACCTTGACGCCGGCGATCCGCACCTCGTCGCCCGGCTTGAGGCCGCCGGCCTCCGAGAAGGCAGCGCTGTACGTCCTGCCGCCGCCGATCAGCGGCAGGCTGTCGGCGTTGAACGCGGCCACGGCCAGCACGGCGAGCACGGTGAGGCCGATGACGCCGACGACCACGGGGTTGCGCTCGAGGAACGGCTTCAGGCGCGGGCGGCGCAGACTGAGACGCGGCAGCTTCGGAGGCAGGACGTGCACCTTGACCAGGGATGCCGGGCGGCGCCTCCTGCGCGGCACCAACCGCATGCTCATCCGCCACACCTCGCCTGTGCCACATGGAACTCCGGGGTGAGCACCTGGTTCGTCTTCGGCAGCACGATCCGGCCGTCGAAGTCGCAGAGGTAGAAGTTGAACCACGAGCCGTAGGACGCCGTCCCGGTCAGCGCGTTCAGCTTGTTCGGCAGCCTCTTCAGCACGCCCTCCACAGTCTTGTCGTTCCTGTTCAGCGTTCCGGTGAGACCGGTCAGCCCGGCGATGTCGTCCTTCAGCGACGGACGCGCGTCCGCGAGGAGCCCCGAAGTGGCGTCGGTGAGGGCGCCGATGTTCACCAGGGAGTCCCCGATGGGCTTGCGGTCGGCGGACAGACCGGAGATCACCCGGCGCAGCTGGGTGAGCAGCCCGGAGAAGCGGGTGCCGCGCTTGTCGAGCGTCTCCAGCACGGCGTTGAGGTTGTCGATCACCGAGCCGATCAGCTGGTCGCGGTCGGCGAGGGTCGTGGTGAGCGACGCCGTGTGCACCAGCAGGCTGTTGACCGTGCCGCCCTCGCCCTGGAGGATCCTGATGATCTCGGTCGCCAACTGGTTGACGTCGTTCGGGCTGAGCGCCGCGAACAGCGGCTTGAAGCCGTTCAGGAGCGCGTTCAGGTCCAGTGCCGGCTGGGTCCTGGACAGCGGGACGGTGCCGCCCGGTGGCAGCCGCGTGCCGTCGCCCGCGCCCTCGGTCAGCGCGATGTACCGCTGCCCGACCAGGTTGCGGTAGCGGACGACCGCGTGGGTGCTGGTGAGCAGCGGCCGGTCGGCGGAGACGCTGAAGGTCACCTCTGCCAGCGTCCGGTCCTTGATCCGGATGCCCTCGACCTCGCCGACCCGCACTCCAGCCACCCGGATGTCGTCGCCGTTCTCCAGACCCGTGACGTCGCTGAACACCGCGTGGTACGTGCGCTCGGGGGTGAACGAGAGGTTCACGATGGTGGCGGCGAGCAGGGCCGTCGCCGCGATGGTCACCAGCGCGAAAACGCTGAACTTGATCAGTGGTGCCGCGGTCTGCCGGGATCGTGAGGTGCTCATGCGACGCTCACCGCCGTCCCACGGGCCAGCGGCCCGAACAGCAGGGTCGCGACGGGCGGAACCTGGTCCGCGGGGACGCCCATGACAGGGGCCACCAGCGAGTCGACCGCCCGCTGCTCGGCCGCGGTGGAGGACACGTTGACACCTCCGGGCAGTGTGCCGTTCGAACCACCGGACGACGTACCGTCGTCGAGCCTTGGTTTCGGTCCGGGGACGGGCGGATGGGGCATGTCCCGGCAGTTCGGCCCCGAGTGGTCGGCGTACTGCGGCGCCTCGCCGGGCTGGTACGCGCCCTGCGGCCGGACGACCTCCAGGGTGATGCGCATCTCGCCGCCCCGGAACGCGTCCTCCGACGCCCGCTCCTCCCTGACCAGCCCGTTCAGGAGGCACGGATACTCAGGGGAGTAGCGGGAGAAGAGCTCCAGCGTGGGGCGGGAGACCCGGCCGAGGGTGATGAGACGGTCGCCGTTTTCGTCGAGGAAGTCCCGCGCGGTGCCCGCGACCGTCGCCGTCGTACGGAGCGCGGCGGCCAGTTGGTCCTTCCTCTCGACGATCGTGCGGCTGGTGGTGACGGTGTTGCGAAGGATCGCCATCAGGTCCGGCGCGGCGTCGCCGTACACCTGGGCCACGTCCGCGAGGCGCGAGATGTCCTCCTGCAGGGACGGCAGGTGCGGGTTGAGCCGGCGCAGATAGTCCTCGACCCGGACCAGGTTGTGGCCGATCCGGTCGCCGCGTCCCTCCAGAGCGGTGGCGAACGCCGAGAGCGTGGCGTTGAGTTCGCCCGGCTGGACGGTCCGCAGCAGCGGCAGCAGGTCGTTCATCAGCTGCTGTACCTCGATGCCGACCGTGGTGCGGTCCTGCGTGATGACGTCCCCGGCGCGGATGGGCCGGGCCGCCGACCTGGCGGGCGGCACGAGATCGACGTACTTCTCGCCGAAGAGTGTCTTGGGCAGCAGCCGCGCGTGCACGTCCGAGGGGATGTACGCGACGTACTGTGGCTTGAGCGCGATGTCGAGCGTGGCCTTCGTCCCATCCGCATGCACCGCCCGAACCTCGCCGACCAGCAGCCCGCGCAGCTTGACGTCGGCGCGCGGCTCGAGCTGGTTGCCGAGTGTGTCGGCCTGCAGCGTGATGCGCACGACCGGCGTGAACGCCTGCTGGTAGACGGCCACGGCGAGCGACAGCAGCAGCGCGAGCACGGCGATGAACGCGACGCCGTACAACCTGAGTCTCAGTGCTCTCATCGGCCTCATCCCGCGATCCGTACGGTCGTGTTTGCGCCCCAGATCGCGAGGCTCAGGAAGAAGTCCAGGACGTTGATGGCGACGATCGAGGTCCGCACCGCACGGCCGACCGCGACGCCGACGCCCGCCGGGCCGCCGCTCGCGTGGTAGCCGTAGTAGCAGTGCACCATGATGATCAGGACGGCGAAGACGATCACCTTGCCGAAGGACCAGAGGACGTCGACCGGGGGCAGGTACTGGTGGAAGTAGTGGTCGTACGTGCCCGTCGACTGCCCGTAGTAACCGGTCGTGATGGTGCGGGCGGCGAGGTACGAGGACAGGAGCCCGATCACGTAGAGCGGGATCACCGCGACGAAACCGGCGATCATCCGGGTCGTCACCAGGAACGGCAGCGACGGGACGCCCATCACCTCCAGCGCGTCGGTCTCCTCGCTGATCCGCATCGCGCCGAGCTGCGCGGTGAAGCCGGCGCCGACTGTCGCGGACAGGGCGAGCCCGGCCACCAGCGGGGCGATCTCCCGCGTGTTGAAGTACGCCGACAGGAACGCCACGAAGTTGGAGGTGCCCAGCTGGTTGAGGGCCGCGTAGCCCTGGAGGCCGACCTCGGTTCCGGTGAAGAAGGAGAGGAAGGCGATCACGCCGACCGTGCCGCCGACTACGGCGAGGGCGCCTCGGCCGAAGCTCACCTCGGCGAGCAGCCGCAGGATCTCCTTCTTGTAGCGGCGCACGGTGCGGCCCGTCCAGGCCAGTGAGCGCCCGTAGAAGGAGAGCTGGGATCCGAGCTCTTCGAGAGAGTCCAGTGGACGGCTGAGAAGTCGCATCGGCTAACCCCTCTGCGGGACGACCTGGAAGTACACCGCGGTCATCACGAAGTTGGTCACGAACAGCAACATGAAGGTGATCACCACCGACTGGTTGACCGCGTCGCCCACGCCCTTCGGTCCGCCCTGCGCGGTCAGCCCCTTGTAGGAGGCGACGATCGCGGCGATCGCCCCGAACACCAGCGCCTTCAGCTCGGCGGCCCACAGGTCGTCCAGCTGGGCGAGGGTGGTGAAGGAGGCCAGGTAGGCGCCGGGCGTGCCGTCCTGCAGGATGACGTTGAAGAAGTAGCCGCCCGCGACGCCGACGACCGACACCAGACCGTTGAGCAGCACGGCCACCACCATCGAGGCCAGCACGCGCGGCACCACCAGCCGGTGGATCGGGTCGATGCCGAGCACCTGCATCGCGTCGATCTCGTCCCGGATCTTGCGCGCCCCGAGGTCCGCGCAGATCGCCGTGCCTCCCGCGCCCGCGATCAGCAGCGCCGTGACGATCGGCGAGGCCTCGCGCAGCACCGCGAGCACGGACGCGGCCCCGGAGAAGGACTGGGCGCCGAGCTGCCGGGTCAGGCTGCCGATCTGGAGCGCGATGACCGCGCCGAAAGGGATGGACACGAGGGCGGTGGGCAGGATCGTGACACTCGCGACGAACCACGCCTGCTGGATGAACTCCCTTGCCTGGAAAGGCCGTCGGGGCAGGGTCCGGATGACGTCCAGGGCCATCGCGAACAGGTTGCCCGAGTGCCGCAGCGCACCGGTGGGGGACAGGCTCATGCGTCGGCCACCTCCTTCCGCTGCAGCTCGGCCTCCCGTGTCGCGATTGCCTTCCAGCGGGGCGGTCGGGTGATGCCGGGGCCCGGCAGCAGGCGGGGGGTCAGGGGCCTGCTGCCGGGAGTCTTGGTGGGTTCCTGGATCTGGGCGAGTTCCTGTTCGACCTGGGCCGCGTCCTTCTCCTCCGCCATGCCGATCGGCCCCTGCATCCGGCCGTTCAGGAACTGGCGGACGACGGGCTCGTCGCTGGTCAGCAGCTGTTCGCGGGGCCCGAACATCACCAGCTCGCGCCGGAACAGCAGCCCGATGTTGTCGGGGACCTGGCGGGCGGAGGCGATGTCGTGGGTGACGATGAGGAAGGTCGCGTCGATCTGCGCGTTGAGGTCGACGATGAGTTGGTTGAGGTAGGCCACGCGCACCGGGTCGAGGCCGGAGTCCGGCTCGTCGAAGAGGATGATCTCCGGGTCCAGGACCAGCGCCCGGGCGAGCCCGGCGCGTTTGCGCATACCGCCGGAGATCTCGCCGGGCAGCTTGGCCTCGGCGCCGAGCAGCCCGACCATGTCCATCTTCTCGAGCACGATCCGCCGGATCTCGCTCTCCGACTTGCGGGTGTGCTCGCGCAGAGGGAAGGCGATGTTGTCGTACAGGTTCATCGAGCCGAACAGCGCGCCGTCCTGGAACAGTACGCCGAACAGCTTCCGCACCTCGTACAGCTCGTGCTCACGCAGCTTGGTGATGTCCCGCCCGGCCACCGTGACCGAGCCGCGGTCCGGCTTGAGCAGGCCGACGAGCGTCTTGAGGAACACCGACTTGCCCGTCCCGGAGGGGCCGAGCATGACCGAGACCTCCCCGGCGGGCAGCGTCAGTGAGACGTCCTGCCAGATGACCTGGTGACCGAAGGACTTGGTCAGCCCTTCCACACAGATCTCTACACCCATCCGGTCCCGCCCTTCGTCCGTGCCCTCGCCCGTGAGTAGCTCCGACGACTGCTCTACGGGGAGGGGCGGGGCGTCCGTCGCGGCGGACCCGGATTTTTTCGGACGGGTTCGCGGGCCCTACGGCAGCTTCACGGGAGGCGTGCTCGGGGTGGGCACGAAGAGCGGGGGGGACGGTACGGCGTCAGGCGCCCGGACCGCCGGGACCGACGGCGGCGAGGGGACGGCCGACGCAACCGGCAGGTCCGGAACCCGCGGGACCGCGGGAGCCGACAGTCTCGGAAGCGGGTCCGGCGGGACGGCCGGCAGGGGTGGCACGGACATCTTCGCCAACGGCCCGCCGGCAGTGGGCGCAGCTGGCTGGGGCGCGCGACCGGCCGGCCTGCGCGCGGCTTCGGGCGTCCCCGGGACCCGCACCCGGGCCGTGCTGTCCGACCGGATCGCCCCGGCGCCGGTGGATACCGCCGGCCGGGGCGCCGGACCCTTCCCGCCCCCGTCCAGCGCGTACGGCAGCGCGAAGCCCGCCACCACCAGCGTCGCTGCCGTCGAGGCCACCGCCACCGTCTGCGCCTTGCCACCCGCGCGCGGCCGGCCGCGCCCCAGCAGGAACAGCACGAGTCCGAGCGTCCCGGCCAGCGAGGCGCGCAGCGTTCGCCTGGCGCGGGCCAGCAGGGACTCGACGGTCCGGTAGCTCAGCCCCATGCGCACGGCGACCTGGCCGACGTCGAGGTCCTCCGACTTCAGCCGTAGCGCCTCCGCCTGCCGGGCGGGCAGCTCACCGCTGCGCACGGCGAGCCACTTCGCCTCGGCCTGGTCGCACACCGCCTCCTCGACGGGTACCGGGCCCGGCGCGACGAGTGTGGAGCGGCTGCCCACCTCGGCCTCGCGGTTGACCTGCCGGTGTCGGTCGACGCACAGCCGCATCGTCACCGTCGTCAGCCAGGCGCCGAGCCGCTCGTCGTCGAGGTCCGGGCGCTCCGCGGCCCGCAGCATCGCCTCGTGAACGGCGTCCTCGGCGTCCTCCTGGTTCATGGATCGCCGCCGGGCCACCTTGAGCAGCTGCTCGCGATGGCTCCACATGCGCTGCCAACGCTCGTCGGTGGCCGCTGTGTCCGCAGGCATGTCCGTCGCCATGAGGGCCCCTTCGCACTCACCCGCCGGTTCTATGCTTCCGGCAGGTGGCGACATTACCGCCGAGTAGTGGCAGTTGTGGAGGGGGAGACGCCCATCGTGTTTTAGCCGTTGTCGGTGGTCAGCGGCCCCGCGTCGGGTAGCACACCGCCGCCGGGCAGCGTGAGGGTCGGTTCGGGGACGGGAACCAGCGGCGTCCCGGACTGCTTCGGGACGCCGGCCTTGGGGGACGGGCTGGAGGAGGGTGAAGCGGGCGGCGTCGACGGCGTGCGCGAAGGACCAGGGCCCGGCTTCCGGTCGTCCGACGGCTTGGGCGGCGAGGGTTTCGGCCTCTTCGGCCGGTCCGGCCGGGATCCGGCGGACGCGTCCGGCACCACGCGGTGTCCGGTCAGGTAGTACGCGTACCAGGCCTTGACGGTGCGCAGATAGGTGTCGGAGTGGTTGTAGCCCAGGATCGCCCGGTCCAGGTCGGCGGGATTCGACAGGTCCCGGCCGCCCGCGCACAGGTAGCGGCCGGCCGCGAGCGCAGCGTCGTAGACGTTCTCCGGGTCCGACCGTCCGTCGCCGTTGCCGTCCGCGCCCCAGCGGGCCCAGGTGGACGGGATGAACTGCATCGGGCCGACCGCGCGGTCGTACACCGCGTCCCCGTCGTACGCGCCGCCGTCGGTGTCCGCCACGACGGCGAAGGCGCCGCCGGTCAGCCGCGGGCCGAGGATGGGCGTAACGGTCGTACCGTCCGGGGTCACCCGGCCGCCCCATGCCTGCCCGGACTCCACCTGGCCGATCGCGGCCAGCAGCTGCCAGCGCAGCCGGCAGCCGGACGCGCTGCGCGCCAGCTCCTCCTCGGCACGCCGGTACGCGGTGAACACGCTCGCGGGCAGGGCGCCGCCGCCCGTCGCTCCCGGTGCCGAGCCGTTCTTCCGTGTCCGCAGCGGGGGAAGGCCGGTGCGGTACGGGGTGTCGCCGGACACGCTGGGGCCGTGCTCGGCGGGCGCCGCCTTCGGCGCGGGCTCCGCGGCCTCGGCCGAGACCGCCCCCGGCGCCTGCGACGCGGTCAGGACGGCCATCGCCGCTGCCGCGATCGCCGTACCCCTGGCACCCCTCAGTGCCCCCTTGAGCGCACGCGCTGTCACTGTGCAGTCCCCTCCGTGGGTGAATCCGTCGCCTGCTCTACGCGGCCGGAGGGCAGGTCCGTCGCGCGGAATCGGGGGATCGGGCGGGCGTGTCTTCGGGAGCGGGGTACACATGCGTGTCCGCCAAGGTCTCACCAAGTGGTGGAACGCCACGGTAATGGGTCATTTTCCGGTGTTGGTCAGACGGGAGCACTCGTTCACGGCGGAGTGCGGGTGTGGCCGGGCCGATTCGACCGCTGCGCATGGGCCAGCCCTGCCACCCTCGCCTACGGCCAGCCCTGACGGGCTATCAGATTCCGTTCCCGCTGCGTTCCCTTTTCTCCCGGGAATCGAGCCCGGAAGTGCTCTGCGGCAATCCCGCAGTTCAAGCCTGCCCCGGCGGGATTCGAACCTGCGACACCCGAGTTCGTCGGCCCGAGGGCCCCGGGCCGTCACTACGGAGACTGGTGAGCTCGCATGTTCATCCGTCGTCGATGCACCAGCGGACCAACAACGAACGTCACTCGCTGCAGCTGATGGATGCGGTGACTTGGGGAACTCGCGACAGTTGAATACACGAATCTCACCAGCGTCAACCCCCCGCCCCACCTACACTCCCTCGGTGAACAACATACGGTGCACCCAATGCGGTCAGGTCGGGCTTGAGCAGGGTTTTGTTAGTGACAGTGGCCAAGGCGCCCACGGGTACGCGCGATGGTTCGGAAGCCTCCTTGAGCGGGGCATAATGGGCATGGCTAAGACGCGGGGCCTGCCGCAATGGCAGATCGATGCCTTCCGCTGCCCGAACTGCGCGCACCTGGAACTGTTCGCCGTTCAGCGATTGAACCTTCGTAGGTAACGTCTCGTGACGGTTCGTGATCTTCGTTCAGGTGGTGCGGCCGTGCTCCATCTGGAGCAGGGCGAGGGCGGCTCGGGCGATTCGGGCCCTGCTGTCGGGGTCGAGGCTTACTCTGCGCAGGGCCTTGAAGGTGACCTTGAACAGAGCATCGGCGCGTTCGGCGACGCCGTGGATGCCGCGGATCACCTTGTTGAACGTCTTCTGCCTCAGGTCGAGTTCGCGTCCCTGCGGCTTCTTGGCGGGGTGACGGAAGCCAGGGCCGGCGTTCTCGTAGCCGAGGTCGGTCAGGGGCGGGATGCCCAAGGTGGCGGCGAGGCGGACCAGCGCGTCGACGAGGCCGTGGGTGCGGGCGCAGGTGGTGTCGTGTTCGCGGCCGGGGCGGACCGGGGAGGCCCCGATCGGCCAGCCGTCCCGGGGCGGAGATGACCTGGACGTTGCCACCGTGGTGCCGGTGTGTTCCCGACCACCAGAGGTCTGCTTTGTCGGGGCCGGCGGCGGCGACGCGGTCGGTACGGATGACGATGCCGTCCAGGTTGAGGTGGGTGTGTCCGGCGGCCGTGGCGCGCTCCAGGGCGGTGGACAGGTCCGGGGCGTGGTCGGCGAGCACGGTCAGGCCCTCGTGCAAGGTCGCCTCCAAGTCTCGTATCGATCACGCGGCGGCCGTGCGGCCAGGCCGGCTTCCTCGCAGAGCCTTGGGCTCCGTGCGGGTTGGGGTCAGTCCCACCAGCCGTTGCCGGTGTGCCAGCGCTGCCCCCAGTCCAGGAAGCCGAGCGCTTTCGGCAGGGGACACGGGTAAGCGCCGACGTCGGTGACGGGCCAGACCCTGCCTCGTTCAGAACCGGTTACGACGAGGACCCAGTAGGCGAGTCCATCGTCGGCGCCGAGCACGACCGAGCCGTTGTTGTAGACGGTGGCGACGCGCTCGTGGTGGTCTTCGGCGAGGGGCCCGGCTTCCCAGGTCCAGGTCTCCTGGAGCGGGACAGGGCGACGGGATTCCGATCCCCCGGTGGGGCCAGTCCGGGGGGCAGGAGGCTGTCCAACACGTGCTGCTCCTTGCCGCCCGGACACTGACGGAGTCGATCGCGCACCGCGACCAGTCCAGCTCGCCCCGAGCGCCGAGTTCGTCGAGGATGACCCGGTGCAGTCTGGCCCAGACCCGGTCCCGGCTCCACTGGGCGAAGCGCCGGTAGACCGTGGGCCAGGCCGGCCCGAACACCGGTGGCAGCTGCCGCCAGGTGCAGCCCGAGGTGGCCACGAAGATGATCGCTGCCAGGCATTCGCGGTCACCGGCCCGACGTCGCCCGCCGCCCTGCGGGCGTATGACCGCCGTCGGCGGGACCACCCGTCGGAACAGCACCCACAACTCGTCCGGCACCAACCGCTCCACCAGATCCGTCATGCACGGCTCAACGAGCGATCGCGCCATCAGAAACGACGTCTTAGACTCTGCGGAACAGGCACACGAGTGCGACGCGTTCGCCGGTCAGTGCCTTGCCCTCGGCGGCCGCCATGTTGGCCAGCATCCAGCCCTCTCGCTCCACGGCTTGGATCTGGTCGGCCATGCCGGTCATGGGCGCTGTAGCCCTGCTGTTGGTGTTGGCTTCAATGAACTTGTAGACGAGGACGGTGTCTCCGTTGTCCCGTGCCTGGCGTGCGCGTTTGCCGGCCTCAGCAGCTTTGCCGTCGTTGATGAACCCCATGGTCCCCCCTGGTGCCCGATATTGAGGGGCTCAGTGTGGCGCTGCGGCGTGGGGTGTGGGAGGTGGGGGACGGAGTTGTAACACGGCGAAGCCCCGGCCGAGGACGGCCGGGACGCGCTGAGTGCACTGATCAGCTCGGACTCGACAGGTCGAGCCAGATCTTTCGGAGCTTTTTGCCCGACGTCTCTACGTACAATGCGCGCTTCGCGGTTGCGCTGTTCTTGCTGGCGTGCTCGACGAAGGCCCTAAGGTCCTCGATCGTCAGGTCCCTGCCGTTCCCGTTGAGGATGTGCTGATGCTCTGGCATGGGCACAGCATGCGGTTATGTTGCGCTCTCTGTCACTAGCACGTTGACGCGACGAAGCCCCGGCCGGCTGGATTGGCTGGGGCTTCGTGTGCGTCTATGGTGCCCGCGCCCCGTCCGGCCATCGCCCCGGCCCCGGAGTCGCGGTCGACGACGACCAGAAGCTGGTCTGTCGTCAAGGACCTGGCTCGCGATCAGGTCCTGTCGACGCTGCAGCAAGATGTTCACGAGTTTTGGCTCTGGCTCAGATTCCGTGGGCACGCTACTGCGGGTGATCTGCGCCAGGAGATCGGCGGGACCGGAGATGGACCTCAGGCGCAGACGACGCTTCTTGTGGCGATACGGGCCGTCGACACCGATCTCGCAGCACGGCTCCCCACGAACGCCAGGCTCGGTATCGGCCAGCGATCTCGACGTCGCCGCGAAGCGGGCCACCCGTGCTCCGGTCACCAGGCGCGCAGCTGTGCGTCGGCGGTGAGTGGTAGGAGGGCGTTCGTGTGGGGGAGCATGTCTCCGGCGGGGGATCGGCCGGCCGACGATTCCTGGAAAGGACAGCCCGAAGCTTCAATCGTTCGGCGAGTCAGGCCGCCGAGCGTGCCGTGATCAATCCTCACAGTCGTTCGCACAGTGGCGCGTTCCACGTGGACGCCATGACCCACGCCTGCTCCAGGGTGTGTAGGTCGACGGCGTACGGGATGGGAGCTGGGGAGAGTGGTGGGGTCAGCCCGTCGCGCCTGTCGTCATTCGATTGTTTTCCGACGGGCACGGGCGGGGATGCGAGCGGATCCCGCGGCGTTGTCAGGCTTGCACGGTGGGCGGAACGACTCCCTCTGACGCCCGGTTGGTCGGGCATGTGCCGGATTCAGGGGCGGCCTGGCTCGTCACAGGCAGTCCAGATGAGGCGACGGACGAGCTCACCGGTGCGCTGGGCGGGGCCCTGGGGGCCGAGGCGGCCGTGAAGATCGCAAGGAGCTTCTCACGCGGGTCGTCGACCTGGTCGGAGGCCTGGCGCATACGCGCGAACCAGGCGTCGGCGCGGTCCTGTGTGTAGGTGCTGGCGAGAGCTTCCTTGTTGGGGAACTGCCGATAGACGGTGGCGTTGCCGACCCCACTCCCTTTGACCACCAGGTCGAGCCGACCACAGTCAAGGGTCAACCCCGATGCGCCCTCCCAGCCCTCTCGCACGCGTCACCGTCCATGAGCTCGGCCCTGTCTGCCGCGATGGCCGCTTCGAGGTCGCCCGTGAGCAGCAACTGCTGCGCGACCACGACCGGATCGTGTGGCAGTTCCCCTGGTACTGGTACTCCGTCCCCGCAGTGCTCAAGGCATGGATCGACCAGGTCCTCACCTACGGCTTCGCCTACGGCAGCAGCGGCTCCGCACCGCGCGGCAAGACCCTTCAGTTGGTCACCTCCACAAGCGGGCCGGAAGAGTCGTACGCTCCCGGCGATCCCACTTCCCGCCTCACGATGACCCAGCTGCTGGCATCCCTCGACGCCACCGCCCGCCTGATCGGCATGCGTCTCGCCGAGCCGCTGGTTCTGCACGGCGCCCGCACCGTCTCCGACGAGAACCTCGCCGTGCACGCCAAGCGCTACCGCGAGCTTCTCGGCTCCACCCGACGGACCGACTGAGGCCATCGTCCGTCTCCTCGTCGCTGTTCGGGTCGCGCAGTTGCCGCAGGCCCGGCGTCGGCGACCGGGTGAAGGCGTAGCATCCCCAAGAGCACAGCACCACGGAGTTGAGGGCCAGGCCGAGCGCGCCGAGCTGGTCCTCCATGCCCTCGCGGTAGTGCTGGCGCAGTTCGCCGCGCTGCCCGAAGAAGATCTTCCGGGCGAGCGGTGGCGGGCCTCGGTGACGTTGAGCTGGGCACCGATCATCCGCCGGTATCCCTCGTCCGAGACGCACTGGAGAAGGTGCAGGGACTTGAAGATCCGCCCGTAATGGGCGAACGCGTCGCCCAGCCCGGTCGGCTTGCCGTCCCGGGGAGCGTACGGACCAGGTCGTGACCGTGGACCTCGCCCCGGGTCAGGGAGCCTGCCACGCGGAGCATGTCGCCCCAGTGGGCGCGTATCCGGTCCAGGCGGATCGGTGATGACGGTCCTGGGCCGCCACCGCTGGACCGTGGAGAGGACGGTGGCTTGGATTGACCGGGTGCCGTTGTTTGCACCGGCGCTACGAGCACGAAGCCGAACACTTCCTCGCCTTCGCCGCTACCCTCATCTGCTACCGGCGTCTAGGGCAGATCGGCGGACGGATCGCTCCGGAGCACCGCAACGGTGTCATGAGTCAGGTCGTTGCTTCTCGGCTGCCGTGTCCGGTGTGCGGGTCGGCCTGCCACGGTGGCCGGGGCCTGGCCGCCGGGAGGCGGGCCCGTGCGTCGGCCGCGGCGCACACCGGAGGTCCGCGTCCCGCGGCCCGGTTCAACGTGCGCCCCGGTCAGGAGACCAACGGCTGCCAGGTGCCGGCCGAGACGACGCCGTCGGCGGTGAGGCCGCGGGCGCTCTGGAAGGCGCGCACGGCGCTCGCGGTGGCGGGGCCGAATTGCCCGTCCACCGTGAGGCTCGCGCCCTGCGTATCGAGCAGGTACTGCGCGCCGGTCACCTGGAAACCACTCTGCCCCTGCTGCACGGTGGGCCAGCCCTGGCCGGGGGCGAGGTCACCCGCGGCGAAGGCCCACAGATCCGCGAGGCTTCCGGCGAACACGTTCTGATCCCCGGGGTAGGTACCGGCATCGGCGTACTGCCAGATCGTGTAGTTGCTCCAGCCGCTCGGCAGGGTTCCGGCGCTGGAGGCGTCGTGCGCGGTCCACAACGGGCCGGTGGAGGCGAACCCCGTGTAGTGATCCGTGCACTCGGTCCACCAGTTGAGGCGGCTGACGTAGCCGACGCCCTCAGTCGCCTTCACATAGGCGAACTCGGCCCCATCGGCAGCCGCCGAGGACCAGTTCACGGTTCCTTCCCACGCGCTCACCTCGCGTCCGGGGATGCCCTGCGGGGTTGTCGCCTGTGCCGTGAACGCCGAGGCGGTCCCGTGCGTCCCGGAGCCGATGTGATCGGCCGCGTAGTGAGCCGCCGCGGCGGGGGCGGCCGGCCGCGCCTGGGCGGGCTGTGCCGCCCCGAGCAGAGCGCCCGCCGAGCCCGCCGCGCCCGCCGCGCCCGCGGCGACGGCTCAGCGCAGCGGCCGCCCGCTCCGACGGGAGGAACGCGAGGTTTTCATTTTGCTCATGACAATTTTCTCTGGTGAGTGGGTGATGCGGCAGATGGGGGGCAACGCGTCGGCACGGGTGACCGCGTCAGGCCGTGGCTTGCGGTCGGGAATCCAACAACCGCAGCGGGCGGCACAGTTGACGGCAGTTCCTATCACAGGCTCAGTGGCTCAGTCACTGACCCACCTCTTGTACTGGCCGATTGGCGTGCCCCATCCTCGGTATGCCGGTCGCCCCGCCACCGCGTCATGGCGGCGGCCTGTCCTGAGCGACATTCACCCTGCCCCGATTCCGGGAGGTCCCCGTGATTCCTCTGCGCCTGCGTGTCGTCGCAGTCGGCTGCGCGCTGGTTCTGGGAGCGTCCGCGGCGCTGCTCTCGAGCAGCACCGCCGTCGCGGCACCGTCGAAGCCCGTCGTCCGTGAGAGCCAGGCCCGGCAGGCGACCCGGTCCGCGGTGGCCGCCGACCCGTCCGTCGGCCCGTTCACCGAGCCGGGGTTCGCAGCCGGCTGCACCTGGCACGAGTTCGGTGAGGGGGAGCAGCCGCCGTGGTGGCTGACGTTCGCCGACCCGTTGTGCGTCGAGTACAGCAAGCGGGACATCACCATCGACGACGGAGGGGCCCTGCGGTTCCTGGTGGCCGAACCCTCCCGGTTCGCCGTCTCCATGCTGACCTGCCACTACTACCAGAAGGACCACTGGAGCGTGCAGTCCACTCACGGCGCGACGCCGTGGGTGGTGTGGGACGGTGAGTACTGGTGGGACAAGGCCGGGAGACGGGCCGGAGCGCGCCTGACCAACTTCCGCATCGACGGACACACCGTGGGTATCGGGGACGCGGTTGCCGCCCTCCAGCCGGTCTTCCCCGACCTCGCCAGCGCGCTGAGCGACTACGGTCAGGCCGCCGGTGAGACCGGACTGACCATGTCACTGCCCTACGACCTGCGCTGCGCACTGGCCGGGTGAGTCACCGTGACCGAGCCGGACCGGAGATCCATCCTCAAGGCACTGGTCGCCACGCTCGCAGAACTGTCTGCCGGCGCTCTGGACATACCCACGGCCGAGGCGGACGACGTCTCCGAGAGCTGGACGACACAGACGCTCGAAGCGTTCGCCGACACCCTGATCCCAGGCCAGCGCCGCTTCACCGGTGACGTGGTGGTCGCCGGGGCGGTCACCGGCCCGGGAGCGGTACAGGCCGGTGTCGTCGGCCTCCTCAACTCGCCCGAACTGCCGGTGGCGCCGCTGCTGCCGGCGATCGCGGCGCTGCTCGACGCCCGCGCCGTCGCCTATGCGGCCCTCCGGCTGATCTGGCTGTCGCCGACCCGCCCGCCTTTCGTGGGCCTGTCCTTCTCCCACCGCACCGCCCTGGTCGGCGGCCTGTTCGACCCCGACGACCTGGACCGGCCGATCTGGCAGGTGCTGAGCCTGCTGGTGGGGCTGGCGTTCGACACCGCCGGGCAGCAGGACACCGTCGAGGCGCTCGGCCAGGGCCATCCCGGACTGAAGTGGCTGCGCTTCCCCGACCCGGATCCGGACGGCCTGTGGCGTTTCCCGGAGTTCTCCTACGGCCGCCCGCTCGCGGCACTCCATCCCGGCACGACTGCTTCGGGGAGCCCGGCATGACCGCGCAGACCACGGACGTCCTGGTGATCGGCAGCGGCTTCGGCGGCGCGATCCCGGCCTACTACCTCGCGGCGGGCGGAGCCCGCGTCACCGTTCTGGAGCGCGGCCCCCGAGTGGCCGCCGCCGACTTCACCCACTCGATGCGCCTGGGCACCTACAACAAGATCGTGGACGTGATCCGCGGCGACGGAGTCGCGGTGGTCGCCGGCAACTGCGTCGGCGGCGGCAGCGTCGTCTACTTCGCTGCTTCACTGCGCGCGCCGTCCTTCGTCTTCGAGCGCCGCGGCAGCCTCGGCCGCCGACTGTGGCCGGCCTCCCTGACCCGGGCCGCCCTCGACCCCTGGTACGACCGGGTCGAGGAGGCACTTCCGGTCACCCGGACCGACTGGCCGGACGTGTCCTACGCGGGCGGGGTCCTGGCCGCCGCCTGCCAGCGGGCCGGCCACACCTGCAATCCCGTGCCGGTGGCCGTCGACACCGGCACCTGCACCAACTGCAACTGGATGCTCTCCGGCTGCCGCTTCGACGCCAAACGCTCCCTGCTGCTCAACTACCTGCCGGCGGCGGAGGCCCACGGCGCGGAGATCCGCCCGCTGCACGAGGTGCAGACCGTCACCCCGTCGCCCCTGTCCGGCTACCGCTACGCGGTCGGCTACACCGTCCTGGACCCCGACGACTACAGGTGCACTGCGCAAGTCGGGGTCATCCACGCCAAGGTCGTCGTGCTGGCCGCCGGCGCCGTGGGCACGCCCGTGATCCTCCGGCGCTCCGCCTTGCTCCTCGGAGGCGTCCCGGCCGCTGTGGGGCGCTACTTCTCCGGCAACGGCGACCACGTCAGCGTCGCCGACATCGACGAGGGCAAGGCGCGCTCACTGCTGGGGCTGTCACGTCCCGACGGCTCCGCCTACCAGGGGCTGCCCATGGGCCGGCCCATCACCGCCGCCACCTACGACTACCTGGACCCGGCCGCCCCGGAGTACAGCCGCTTCACCCTGCAACAGATCTACTTCCCCCCGCTGACCAACCTGCTGGCACAGGCCGCAGGATCACCCACCTGGTTCGGCATCGAGAAGCGGTACATGCGGGCCCGGTGGCGCTCCTGGCTCACCCTGCTGGCCATGACCGAGGACGACAACGAAGGCACCTTCGGGATCGTCCCGCTCACCGGCAGCTTCACCCGGCTGGCGCCAGGGCTCGGACAGGGCACCATGACATACCACCCCACCTCCCGTACCCGCCAGGCATGGGACCGGGCCGACACCGCACTGCGGGCAATCCTGGAGAAGGACGCCCTCTCCAGGGTCCGCCCGTGGAGCGAGGACGCCGCCGGCTCCGTCACGGCCCATCCGCTCGGCTCGGCCCGGATCGGCGACGACCCCGCCACCAGCGCGCTCACCGACGGCCATGAGCTGCGCGGGCACAGCGGACTGTTCGTCACCGACGGCGCCTCCGTCCCCACCTCCCTCACCGTCAACCCCTCACTGACCATCGCCGCCCTCGCTGAACGCGCCGTCGCCGCGATCGGTACCCGTGCCGCCGAGGCCGGGGTCGAGCTCCGCCGCGACGTTCCCCTGCCCGGCCGCTGACGGACATGCCTGTGGAACGAGGCGGAACGGAATGGAACGCCGGAAGAGGAGACGAGGTTGGACCTTTCCTGGGAGACATGGCGTGGGTATCTCGCGAAGAATGCTACTGACGACGACCGGAGTGGGCGTGGTGGCGGCAGCTATCGACCCGGGCGGTTTCCGCGCTGCCGCCGAAGCCGCGACCTCGGTCGGCACCGGCAAGGCGGCGGCCGCCTCCGCATCGGACGTGCAGGTGGTCACCACGTGGGACCAGACGGTGCAGCGGGCGAGTTACGCCCAGGGCGCAGGGTACCAGCGGCTCGTCGCAGGGCCGGGGGAGCCGCACACCGTCCGCACCGACCTGTGGTCCCGCTTCGGCCCTCCGACGATGGCGCTGGCGACGTTCGCGCAGATGACCGACCTGCACATCGTGGACGACCAGTCGCCGGCCCGCCTCGAGTTCATGGACCGCTACGCTGACGCCGGCGCCCCGCACTACGGCTCGTACCCCACCGATTCGGCCTACCGGGGTCACGAGTTCCTCTCGACCCAGGTCGTCGACGCGATGTGCCAGGCCATCGCCGGGATCGGCACGGGCCCGCGGAGCAAGAAGCCGCTGCAGTTCACCATCGTCACCGGCGACGCGATCGACAACTGCCAGCACAACGAGAACCGCTGGTACATCGACCTGCTCGACGGCGGCCAGACCATCGTCCCGGACTCCGGCCAGATCGGCCTGGACCAGAGCTTCTCCAGCGGCGCACTGACCAGCGGCGGCACCGGGGACAACCACTACTACTACCCGTCGGTGCCCCCGCAGCAGGTGCCGGGCAACCAGTACACCGGCACGTCAGGGCTCGGATTCCCCTATGTTCCGGGCCTGCTGGACGCGAGCGGAGTGGTGGGTGCGGCCCGCCGGCCGTTCGTCTCCCACGGCCTGGGCATGCCCTGGTACGCGGCGTACGGCAACCACGACGGACTGTGGCAGGGCAACGAGCCCATCGACAACAACCTAGTCGACGTGCAGGGCATGACGGTCGGCTCGTCCAAGACCACCGGCACCTCCGCCGACCTGCCGGACAACTACAGCGACCTCGGCACCTTCGGCAAGCTGATGGTCGCCTGGGACCTGGAGGGGACCCGGGTCGCCGCGGACCCCAACCGGCGGCTGCTCACCCGCAAGGCGTTCATCCAGGACCACTTCAACACCGTCGGCCTGCCGGTCGGTCACGGATTCCAGGGCGTCGGGATCGACAAGGCCTACTACGCGATCCCGTCCGGTTCCAGCGACCTGATCCGCTACATCACCCTGGACTCCACCAACACCAACACCGACGGCTTCGGCTCCGGTGCCGCGGGCGGGTCGATCGACACCGATCAGCTCAACTGGCTGGAACAGCAGCTCAGGGCCAACAGTTCGCGCTACATCGACACAAAGAACCGCATCGTCACGCAGAGCGGTGTGCAGGACAAGATGTACGTCCTGTTCTGCCACCACACGCTCAACACCATGGACAACCTCGACGACGGCGTCTTCGGCGGCATCTTCGGGGACCGGCACACCGGCGACGAACTCAAGTCCCTGCTGCTGCGCTACCCGAACGTGATCGCCATGGTCAACGGGCACACCCACGCCAACAGGATCGTCCCCCATCCGACGCCGGCCTCCAGCCCGATCTCCGGCGGCTTCTGGGAGATCTCCACAGCCTCGCACATCGACTGGCCGATCCAGAGCCGCATCATCGAGATCATGGCGAGCCCCGACGCGCAGAACGCGGGCGAGTTCGGCTCCTCCGCCGGGCCCGCCACCATCTCGATCTTCACCACCATGGTCGACCCCGCCGCGCCCCTCTCCTTCGGCGGTGACACCAGCACCCCCGCGCAACTTGCCTCCCTGGCACGGGAGCTGGCCACCAACGACCCGCAGGAGGTGAGCCACGGCATCACCAACCGCATGGGCGTCAACCAGGACCGCAACACACAGCTGCTGCTGCCGGCCCCCTTCCCGCTGCACGCTCCGCATCCGCTCGGTTCCCCGGTCGCCGCGGCCCGCAACAAGGACGGGCGGCTGGAGCTGTTCGGCACGGACGCGCAGGGCATTCTGTGGAACACCAGCCAGCAGACCGCCGGCGGCAGCCTGCAGGCCTGGACGAAGCTCGCCAGTGGTCCGGGATGGCAGTCCGTCACCGCCAGCACCCACCAGGACGGCCGGGTCGAGGTGTTCGCCATCGACCAGAACCGCTACGTCACCCGTCGCGCGCAGACCAGCGCGGGCAGCAGCACCTACACGGCGCCGCAGCAGTTCGACTCCGGCTTCACCTCGGCGACCGCGGTCCAGGACCAGTGGGGCGGCATGCAGGTCTACGCGACCCGCAGCGACAACACCATCCGCCACCGCTGGCAGGACTTCCTGAACGACGACACCGCCTCGAACGGCTGGTTCACTCCCTGGACCCAGCTCGGCGGCACCGCGATCCAGCTCGCCGTCGAGACCGGCGCCGACGGGCGCGCCGTGCTGGTCGCCATCAAGGAGGACGGCCTCCTCATCCAGCGCAAGATGAACGTCCCCAACGCGCAGACGGAGAGCGAGTGGGGTGGGGTGCTGCCCGTCGACGGCATCCTCGACTCCATCGACATGGCCCGCGACCTCGACGGACGCCTGGCGATCTTCGGCACCAATCCCGAAGGGCAGCTCTTCCGCCGCTTCGAGACCGCCCCGGCAAGCGGCACGTGGCAGTCCTGGGCCCAGATGCCGACGCAGTCCGGTACCACCACGCTGCGGATGCGCCACGTCTCCGCCGAGCGGAACGGTGCCGGGAAGATCGAACTGTTCGCTGTCGACGACACGGGCACGCTGTACCACTGCACGCAGACCGACCCCAGCAGCACCACCTGGTCGGCCTGGGAGTCCTGCCAGTTCCAGCTGCGCGCCACTCACACCTTCGTCGGGCTGTGACAGGTCCGGCAACACCTGGCCCGTCCCGCTCCTCCACCTGCGCGGGGTCCCGCCTCCCCGCAACCTCCCGTCACGGGCCCCCTCGGGACTCCACCGCAGTCAACGGGGTGCGGGACGGGCGAACGACGGCTTCGCAGCATGTCACGCCCCCACACCGAAGGAATCGACATGGCAATCTCCCGACGCAGGATCCTGACCGCTGCCGGAGTGGCTCTGGTGGCCGCGGCCATCGACGCCGGCGGTCTGCGCGCCGTCGCCAGTGCCGCATCGCCGCCTCTCGGCACTGGTGCCGCATTCGGGCTCACCACCCTTGACCAGACCCTGCAGGTCGGTCCCGACCTGGGCTTGGGATACCACGGCGTGGTCGCCGGGCCCGGCGAACCGCACATCATCCGCAACGACTTCACCCTCGCCACCTCGCCGCAGGTCACCCGGTCGCTGAGCGCCTTCGCCCAGATGTCCGACCTACACATCGTCGACGACCAGTCGCCGCTGCGGGTCGAGTGCCTGGACCGGCTCGCGGACTACGGACCTCCGCACTACAACTCGTACCCGACCGAATCGGCGTACCGCGCGCACGAATTCCTTTCGACACAGACGACCGACGCGATGTGCCGAGCCGTCCGGCAGGTCCTCCGCAGCCCGCGGACGAGCACACCGCTGGCCTTCACCGTCGTCACGGGCGACGCGGTCGACAACTGCCAGTACAACGAGTCGCGTTGGTACATCGACCTGCTCGACGGCAACACGGTGCGCCCGGACTCCGGTGACCTCACCAAGGACGAGAGCGTGGCCAGCGGCCAGTTCGGGACGGAGACCCACTACTGGCATCCGGAAGCACGGCAGACTCCGCCCGACAACAACGCCCAGCACGGCTTTCCCGTCGTGAGCGGCCTGCTGAATGCCGCCCGCAGATCGTTCACGGCGAGCGGGCTGGGCATGCCCTGGTACGCCGCCTACGGCAACCATGACGCGCTCGTCCAGGGCAACGTCCCGATCGACATTCTCCCCTTCGACCCGCTCAAGAGCATCGCCACCGGCTCCACCAAACTGACGGAGATCGAGGGCGTCCCGGACGTCTTCGACGACACCGCGACGTACTATCTGGATCTGCTGGAGGACGTACTGACGGGCGAGTTCACCCTCCAGACCGCCCATGTGACGGCAGACCCGTCCAGGCGGCTGCTCGCGCGGAGCGATTTCATCGCGGAGCACTTCAACACCACCGGTGTCCCGCGCGGTCACGGCTTCACCTCCGGCAGTGACAAGGGCTACTACGCGATTCCCTCGGGGACCGGCGACGTGTTCCAGTTCCTTGTGCTGGACACGACCAACACCAGCGGCGGTGCCGACGGCGCCATCGACACGGACCAGTGGAACTGGTTGAACGCCCAGCTCAGGGCCAACAGCTCACGCTACGAACTCGACGACTCCGACGGCACTAAGGCCAGGACGGTCGTCACCCAGCCCGGCGTGACCGATAAACTCATCGTCATCTGCTGCCATCACACGCTCGACTCCATGGACAACACGGACAGCGGGTCCCCGTACGGCGGCACGGAACTCCGCGACCTGCTGCTGCGCTTCCCGAATGTGATCCTCATGGTCGACGGCCACACCCACACCAACAACATCTCGGCCCACAAGTCTTCCTGGCCGTCCGTCATCGGCAACGGCTTCTGGGAGGTGAACACGGCGTCGCACATCGACTGGCCCATCCAGAGCCGGATCTTCGAGATCGCCGAAGGCGGCGGCATCCTGTCGATCTTCACGACCATGGTCGACTCCGACGCACCGCTGTCGTGCAACGGGGACACCAGCACCCCCGCCGCGCTGGCCTCGCTGGGCCGCGAGCTGGCGGCCAACGACCTCCAGGCGGTGGCGGCCGGCATCGGCAAGCGCCGTGGAACGGCCGACGCCCGCAACACACAGCTGCTCCTGCCCACTCCCTTCTCCCTGCCCGCCGGCCGCGGTACGCCGCTTCCGAGCGCCGGCTGGCCGGTGGTTCAGCAGGGGGCGAGCGGTGAGCGGGTCAGGACCGCGCAGTACCTGCTCAACACCAGGGGAGCCGCGCTGAGCGTGGACGGCGCCTTCGGCCCGTCCACCGGCAGCGCGGTGCGGTCCTTCCAGTCCAGCCGCGGTCTGCCCGCCGACGGGATCGTCGGACCCGCGACCTGGCGGGCCCTCGCCGTTGCCGTGCAGCAGGGCAGCAGCGGGCCCGCGGTGACGGCGTTGCAGCGCCAGCTCAACGCTCACGGAGCCGCGCTGAGCATGGACGGCGCCTTCGGCCCGTCCACCGGCGGCGCGGTGCAGTCCTTTCAGTCCGCCCACAGCCTGCCGGCGGACGGGGCCGTCGCGTCCACGACCTGGCAGACGCTGATCGCGCTGTGACGCGGACCGCCCACGGGACTGCCGGGCGGCCGACGCCGATCCGCTGGTGCCGCGGCGTGCGAACGCGGTACTGGGCGGGCGGTTGACCGGGAACGGTGCGCCACCGCCGGCGGGCCCAACGGGTTCTTCACCCGGGACAGGGCCGGCCGGCGGCCCGCACCACGGGACCCGAGCAGGCCCGTTACCGTGCGTACGGGAAAGTCCCTGTCGTACGTCACGTGGGCCAGTAGGAGCACCGTAGTCCGGTGTGCACGGTGTGGCGCAGGTGTTCGCCGATCAACGGGTCGGCATCCGTGATCCGTTGCAGCGCACGGCGGATCGCCTTGCCCACGGCGATCCGCGCTCGTTCGTCGCCCTCGGCGAAGCGGCGGAGGCGCCCACCCAGTCCCGCGGCACCGGCCAGCTGGGTCACCAGCCAGTCGTGTTCGCGGCGGGAGCCGGCAGCGTCCTCGTGTTCGTCCCGCGACTCCAGGTCGGCTATCTCGGAACGCAGCCCTGTCAGGCGGCGCCGGTACTCATCTACCGCTACCCGGTCCAGCGTCGGCTGCTCCGACAGGGCACTTCTCCCGACGGCACCGTCGAGCGCGGTCAGCCCCGCCACCAGGTCGACGGCCCGGATCTCCTGACGCGGGTTGGCGATGAGCACCGCGAGATGGAACATCCCGATGCTGTGCTCGACGAGCATGCTCCGCCGGCCCAGACCGATCCGCCACTTCCGGCCCCGGCGGGCACATGTCGCCTCCGCCTCCGGCGGCTCTTCCTCCGGATCGCCGGGCCGCCCGGCGTCCTGAAGTGCCGCGGCCTCCTCCGTGGCGGCGGCCAGCTCGCGCCGGCCGGCGGCGGCATCGTCCGGCCGGCCCCGGCGGGCGAGGGCCTGCGCGAGCATCTGCCGGGAGGCCATGACCGCGGGCCAGTGCGCCAGCGCGAGGTTGTGCTGCACCGCCGCGTGGAAGTGCTCCACGGCCCTGTCCAGATCTCCCGTGGTCAACGACGCGACCCCGAGAGCGTGCTGCACCGAGCCGAAACAGGCGACGGCGAGGCTGCCCATCATCGGCAGGTGGCCGAACGGGCTCAGCACGTCGTACGCCCGTGCCGACGTCTCGACGTCGTCGAGCAGGTATGCGGCCTGCACGATGCCGTTCATCGTCACCAGCCAGCTGCTCGAACGCGGCAGGTCGGCAAGGTCGCGGCCGCACAGCATGGCCAGCGCGCCGACCGCTTTGCGCCGGTCCCCGGCCACCGCCGCGGCCACCGCGAGTGCAGCCAGACCATGGTTGTCCACCGGGCTGAGCTTGGGGGAATGCACCAGATCCCCGAGCAGTGGCAGCAGTTCTGCGACGCGCCCCTGGTACCACCGGATCGTGAGCAGTTGCCCTTCCAGCCAGACCGTGGCGTCGACGTCACCGGCGGCCGCCCCGCGCTCGGCACAGGCACGTGCCAGCGTCTCGGCCTGGTCGAGGCGGCCCGCCCGGATGGCGAGCATCACCTCGATCGCACTCACCACGAAGCCGACCGTGAGGTGATCCCGCTCGACCAGCAGGTCCCGCAGCTCGGCCAGGCGGCGCTCGGCATGCGGATCGCCGTCGAGGAACAGGTCGACCGTCTGCCAGAGGAGGCCCATCAACAGGTCGCTGTGCCGTGCGGTGCGGAAGCTCTCCGCGACGAGATCGACCGACAGTTTTCGGCGTAAGGCGCCGTGGTCCGGGCCGAGCACGCAGTGGTGGGCGAGGCTGAGGGCCTCCGCCCGCGCCACCGGGTCGGCTGTCAGCCTGACCTCGTCGAGCAGGGCGAGTATCGAGGCGTGCTCACCGGCCCGGTAGTCGGTCTCGCTGGCAAGCCTGACTCGCAGCCGCAGAGCGAGCGGGGAGTTCGGTGCGAGGAGCGACAACGCGTGACGCAGCCGCGACCGCAGTAGTGCGGAACCCGCGACAGTGCGGTGTTCGTGGACCCAGAGACCGCCGAAGCCGAGCGCCGCGACGGCCATCGCCCGTGCGTCACCCGTCGACTCGGCGATCCGGTAGGCCGCGTCGAACCGCCGCCGACCGGTCTGCAGGTCACCCTCGACAACGAGCGCCCGGGTGGCTGCCGCGAGCAGCGTCTCCGGGTCGCTCGCCGGCTCGGCGCCGAATCCCGTCGGGCCTGGATCGTCCTTGGCCGGTGCGTCCATCCCCGTCATGGCTCCACTTCGCTCCCCGACCGGCCGCCTTCTCAGCCGGCCCTCTCCGCTGACTTCCGGCATCGACCAATACCACGACGCAGCCGTAGCCGGGACTTCGCCTCCCGCGCGGCGAGGGCCCGGCTCAGGGCCTCAGCACGAAAGAATGGCTGATCAGGCGGCAGATGCCTGGCCGCGCCAGATTCTGCCTCATCAGCCACCGCACCCTCTTGCCACCACCACGACCGGGAGGGCGGAGTCCGCCGTCTTCGCGACGAGGAAACTGGAACCCCACACGACGGCTACCAGGAGAAGCACTGCGTCAGTGCGGCGGACTTGGATCACGCTCCCATGCTGCACCATCGCAACCTTGAAGGCGAGAGCGGCTCTCTTCACTGCGGGAGGTCGGTGAGCTGGGAAGCGTCACCGCCGCGGCCGACGCGCTGTTGATGCCCCCTCGGCGATCTCACAGCAGCTGGGACTGCTGCAACGTTCGATCCCCGTCCCGCTCACCGAACGTGACGGACGCCGACTGGTGCTGACCGACGCGGGTCAGGCCCTGGCCGGAGTGGCGATCGAGATGGAAACCGTGCTGGCCAAGGCCCGGCACGGCATCGACGATTTCGTCGACCGGCCGGACGTCGAGGTGTCACTGGCGGCGTTCCACAGCGCGGCCTCGGCCTTCTTCCCGCTTCTTCTGCGTCGGGCCGCCGCCGGGCACCCTCGGCTCTCGCCCGCTGACGAGGACGTGGCGCGGCACCTGTTTCCCCGGCTGACCCGGGACTACGACCTCGTGCTCGCCCATCACCTCGACCACGAGCCCCCGTGGCCGGCCACGATCACCGCCGTCACCCTGCTGCGCGAACCGCTCGACATTGCCATGCCGGCCGATCACCCGCTGGCCGCCAAGCAGCACGTCACTCCTCGTGATGTCGCGGACCAGCCCTGGATCACCGTGCACGACGGCTTCCCGCTCATGTCCACCGTCGACGCCATCGCGGCCGCCGCGAACCGACGGCTCGACATCGTGCATCGCATCAACGAATTCGCGGTCGTCGCCGAAACCGTGGCGGCCGGGGGCGGCCTGGCTCTGATACCGCGCTGGACGACCCGTCCGCATCCCGCCCCGGTCCTCGGACCGCTCAGCGGCGTACCTGCCCGCCGCCCATCGACGTGCTGCATCGCCCCGAACGCGTGGCACGAGGAGCGGTACGGACCGTACTCACCGAACGGCACCGTGCGGCCGTGACGATCCAGAGCCGGGACACCGGCACGGATACCGCCGCAGCACACGACCCGGCCGCGGGCAGCTGAAGCGCCCGGTTCGGCGTCTCAGGCCCTGCCGGTGCCCGGCGGGGTGCCGAGCGAGGCGGCGAGCCCTTCGATCCAGCCGGGACCGCGGGCCGGGCACACGTCATGCGGGCCAGTACGAGCACCGCACCCCGGTGTGCACCGTGTGCCACAGGTGTTCACCGATCACCGGATCCGCTGCCGCGATCCGGTCCAGCGCCCGGCGGATGGCCTTGCTCACCGCGACCCGGGAACGTTCCTCGCCCTCGGGGAAGCGGCGGACGCGTCCGCCCAGGCCCGTGGCACCCGCCAGCTGGCTGATCAGCCAGTCATGTTCGACCTGCGCCACGGCGGCGCGCTCATGGTTGTCGGCCGCCTTGAACTCGTCCAGTTCGGTGCGCAGCCGGGCAAGACGGTTGCGGTACTCCTGCGTCGCCACCCGGTCCAGTACCGGCTGCCCGGACAGGGCCGTGTGCTCGGCGGCCCCGTCAAGCGCGGTCAGCCCCGCCACGAGGTCGACGGCCCGGATCTCCTGGCGCGGGTTGGCGATCAGCACCACCAGGTGGAGCATCCCCACGCTGTGCTCCACCAGGACGCTGCGCCTGCCGAAGTCGATCCGCCATTTGCGGCCCAGCCGGGTACAGAACGCCGCGGGCTGCCCCTGCCCGTCCTCGCCCTGCGGACCCTCGCCGTCATGCCTGTCGATCTCCGGCGGCGCCGGCGCGGCCTCCTCGGCAGCCACCGCGAACTCCTGGCGGACAGCGTCGGCCTCGGTCTGCCGGCCGGCCCGTACGAGCGTCTCCGCGAGCCGGTCCCGGGAGGCCGTGACCGCGGGCCAGTGCGCGAGGGCGAGATTCTGCCGTACCGCGTCCCGCAGATGGGCCACGGCCCGGTCGATGTCTCCCATGGTCAACGCGGCGACCCCCAGCGCGTGGTGGGCCGAGCCGAAGCAGGCGACGGCGAGACTGCCCACCATCGGCAGGTGACCGTACGGACTCAGCAACTCGTAGACCCGCGCCGCCGTGACGGTGTCGTCGAGGAGATAGGCGGCCTCCGCGACACCGTGCATCGTCACCATCCAACTGCTCGACATCGGCAGGTCGCCGAGGTCGCGGCCGCACAGCGTGGCCAGCGCACTGACCGCCTTTCGCCGGTCCCCGGCCGTCACCGCGGCCACCGCCAGCGCGGCCTGGGCGTGATCGTCCACGGCGCTCAGCGTCGGGGAGTTGACCACTTCGCTGAGCAGCGGCACGAGTTCGACCACCCGGCCCTGGTACCAGCGGATGGTCACCAGCTGGGCGGCCTGCCACACCGTGGCGTTGACGTCACCGGCGGCGACCCCGCGCTCGGTGCACGCCCTGGCCAGGTCCTCGGCCTCGTCGAGGCGGCCCGCGCGGACGGCGAGCATGACCTCCATCGCGCTCACGACGAAGCCCACCGCGAGATGGTCCTGCTCGGCCAGCAGGCCGCGCAGCCCCGCAAGGCAGCGTTCCGCGTGCGGGTCACCGTCCAGGAACATGTCGACCGTCTGCCACAGCAGGCCCATCAGCAGATCGCTGCGGCGGGAGGTGCGGAAGCTCTCCGCGACCAGCTCGGCGGCCAGTTCCCGGCGAAGTGCGCCGTGCTCCGGGCCGATCAGGCAGTGATGGGCCAGGCTCAGAGCCTCCGCACGCGCCATCGGATTCTGCCGCGACCTCGCCTGCTCGAGCAGCGACAGTACCGCCGTGTTGTCGCTGTGACGGTAGTCGCCCTCCCCGGCCAGCCGGATCCGCAGCCGCAGCGCCAGGGAGGACTGCGGGTCCAGCAACTCCAGCGCCCGGCGTATCTGCGATTCCAGGAGTACCGAGCCGGCGACCGTGCGGTGCTCGTGCACCCACAGGCCGCCGAAGCCGAGGGCGGCCACCGCCATCGCCCGTTCATCGCCCATCGACTCGGCGATCCGGTAGGCGCGTTCGAAGCGGTCCCGGCCGGTGCGCAGATCACCGTCGTCGACCACGGCGATGGTGCCCTCGGCGAGCAGGGTCTGAAGTTCACCGGGCCGCGGGACGTCCGGCCCGGCCGGACCGCGCGCGTCCCGCACGGGCGCATCGACATTGTTCACGGCTGTGCTTCTCTCCTGGGTGCACTCGACAACGCCAGGGGGAAGCCGGCCGGACCGCCGTGTCGGTCGTGATCGGTGGCCTTGCCACAGGCAGGGGACGACGGCCAGTGAGCCTAGCGCAGAGGCCGTGGCGGGGGAACAGTCACAAGTTGCACGAGATGTGGACATCGTGTGAGGCCCGGGTGCCGGAACCACGCCGGACGGCCGGGGGAACGCGATGGCACGGGACGGCACGGATTGGAACGCTTACCTGACAGCGACACATCCAAACGACCACTCTTTCGGAGGGGACTCAGTCGTGGGCTTTCTTTTTCGGCCATCGGCGCTCGGCCCTGGGCGGCGCCGTGGCGTTCGCCTTGGGGCTTCTGCTGAGTGGAGGTCCGGTGGCGTCCGCCGCCCCCGCCGCGGCGCCGGCCTTCTTCATCAACTCCAACAGTCAGCAGGACCTGTTCGTGCAGGCGATCGACACGCCGGACGCGGTGGTGCGGATCGCCGGGAACGTGGATCTGGACCTGACCGGACGGGAGTCTCTGCCGGTCGCCGCGGGCGTGCAGATCCTGAGTGACCGGTCGACTACGACTGGGCAATGATCGAGGTCACTGCCGACGACCCTCCTGAGGGACGCGAGGGCGACACGGCGACGTCTGTGCTGCTCATCCGCCGGCACCGTTACACCCGCACCCTGTCCTGCAACCGCGGCTTCGCCCCCGGGCCGGTGACGTTGGCGCGACTGGTGTCACTGGTGTGCCGCAGATGGCGAGTGGAAGACGATGTCCAAGACGCGAAAGGGACCTGTCACCTCGACAAAGGCCAGGTCACCTGCTGGAACTCCTGGCATCGCTGGGGCGTGATCGCCCTGGTCGTCCACGCCCTCCTGGCCGTCACCGCCGCCCTCGAACGCACCGCCCAGACCGGCCGGAACGATCCCGCCGAGGCCGACCTCGTCCCCCTCGGCAGCCACGAACTCCTTCGCCTGTTACGGGCCTTGATCCTTCCGCCACCCCGACGAGATCCCGAACACCTGCTGTGGTGGTCCACCTGGCACCGCCGCCATCAACACCGCGCCCGCCTCTGCCACCGCCGATGGCACACATACGCCGACACCACACCATGAACAGACAACACACCAGCAGCTATCTGCAGCTGCCGTGTCAATAGGCGTCGAACCGCAGACGTTCCCCTCCGTAACGGGCTGGTGGGGAGAGAGCTTCGCCTGCTACTGCTTACCGCTGCTCCGGACGCCGACGGGCGGGGCTCGTTGACCCGGCTTTTCCCGTGAGTGACGCCGGTTCGTCCCGGCCAGCCGACGTGGATCGGGCTCTCGCATGTTTCTGGGGGCATACAACGGCCAGGTTCGACCCTCTGATGGTCGGCGGCCTCGCTCCGCCACCGCATGTCAACGGGGTTGAGGTGCCCCAGCGTCGCGGGCCGGGAGGCCGTGCGAAGGAGCGGTGGCTAGCACGGTCGCCGTGTGGCCGCGCCGCGCGATCAGCTGGTAGCGGGAGTCGTGACCGACTCGGTTCGGCTCGAAGCCAAGGTGGACGAAGGGCGCTTCCGAGGTGCTCTGCCCGGCGAGCCGCAGGAGTTCCCGTTCCACCTGGCCCCACTCGGCGGTCGGCACATACTGCCGCATGATGGAGTGCCAGACGACGGTAACGGTGCCGGGCTTGAGTTGAACGGACGCGAGGAACTCCGCGGCGCCCATTCGGTCGACGCGGGCCGGCACTCGGGCCGCGACCCGCAGAGCGCCGTCAAGGCGCGCGAGGCGGTCGGTCTGGTCGGGCCAGACGTAAGCCCGCAAGGTCAGCGCGCCGTCCGGGGAGAGTGGGTCGATGAGGGACAGGTCGCATCCGCGCCGTTCCGTGACGGTGAGCGCGCGATGTTCAGCGGCGGTCCGCAGCCACCATTCGGGGGCTGCTCCCTCCCACGCGGGGTCCAGGCGCACCGCTGAGTTCGCCGGACCGCAGGTCGTCTCGCCGTGTGCGCTGAGGAAGTCGTCCGCCCGCAGGTTGAGTCCAGCGCTGGCGCCCAGCTCGAAGAGGCGGACGGGCAACGGATGGGCGGCCGTGGCCCACAGCAGCCCGGCAATGAGGAGATTGGCCCTGCCGACTTCGTTGGTCTGCGGCGGTCGGGTCATCCAGCGCCGTATCCACGCCGGATAGGCGGACACCGCCGCCCGGAAGGCTGGCCAACAAGCGTCCGGCTCGGCAGGATCGAAGCTACCCCCCGTGCTGGGGTAGTGGGCGGCCACCGCAGGGGCCCGGCCGGTAAGCGCGAGATAGTGGACGGCGCTGAGTAGCCGGAGGGCGATCGCGTCAAAGGTAGGCCGGGCCGCACGAGCAATGGTGGCCTCGGCGCAAGGTCCGTCCGCGCGGATGTCCTGGGCGATGCGAGGCAGCAGCGCCGCGTAAAGGGGAGAGCCGAAGCGCTCGCATGCGTCGGCCTGGCGCTGCATGGCGGCGGCGATGTTCTCCAGCGACATGGGTTCTTCCGTTCGATTCAGCGCGACGGCGTGGCGGAAACGGCGGTTGCCATCCTGGCGCGCCGCCTGACGGCAGGCTGGCCGGTGGCAGCGTGCCCGGCCAGTGCGGTGGGGCGCGACATCGGCACCCACAAGGTGGCGGATGCGATACGTCGCGCGGCCCGGTGGAGGATGACGCGCCGCACGCGTCCGGATGTTGCCCTCTCGATGTCCACGGTGAGGACCCCGGCGGGTGTGCCCAGCCGCAGATGACCCGGGGCTGACCGGTCGACCAGATGGCGGGCCGGCACGCTGCCCGGCACTCTCGCCGCCACGGCCACCGCCACCGCGGCGGTCAGGCCTATGACCGGATGCGGCGCGTGCATCGACACCATGCGTACCGCCAGATCGTACTCGTCGGCCCGCACGAGCTGACCGCCGGTGGTGCGGTAGGTCCGGGGTCGGCCGACGACGCCGACTTTGGGTATCGAGTGGAGGACCGGGTCCTTGGGTCCGACCAGACCCATTGTGAGTGCCGCCCGGCGACGCAGTTCCGTCAGCCGCGGGACGACGCTCGTGAATTCGGCCAGGGTCTCGCTGCCGCTTAGGCCGAACGCCTCCGCGTCCATCAGCGCGGCCGCAGTTCCAGCGTCCACAAGGGTGGCGGGCACCGGCTCGGTGTCGCGGTCGGCCGGCTGGAGCAGTTCGACCGGACGGCCGGTGGGTAGCAGGTGTCCGGTGCTCGACCCCACCGGGCTCTCGAAGCCGAGGTTCACCGGGACGCCCAGGGCCTCTGTTCCCAGCACGACGACATGACCCTCGTCCGGGGCGATCCCGTACGGGGTGGGGATCACGGCTGTCAGGAGGGCACCGCTGCGAGAGTGCCGCAGGCGCACGGTCGTGTTGCCATGGGCTACCCGGACCAGCCCCGCGTGCACGGCGTACAGGGCCACGGCGGTCGCGCAGTTGCCGCAGTTGCTGTTCCACTCGACCCGCTCGTCCCCGATGCCGACCTGGGCGAATTCGTACTCCACGTCTGCGTCGGATGTCACGGCCCTGTGGACGATCGCCGCCTTCGACGTAGTGGCCGTGGCCCCTCCGACGCCGTCGAGCTGCCGGCGGTCCGCGGAGCCGAAGGCCGTGGTGAGAATGCGGTCCCGGTCGAGGCCGGTGGCGAGGATCGCTTCGTGGAAGTCTTCCGCACTGAAGAGCCAACACTTGCTGGTGCCGCCACGGACCAAGGTTGCGCGCAGTTCGTGCATGGGGTTCCTCCACTACGGGAAGGCGAGGGACCCTTTCCGTTCCGTGTGACCGCCAGGGCCAATGCCAATTGGACGGTCGTGCCAAGCTTGAGGAACTGACGGGTCCCGCGCATGCCATCGAGGTAAGCATGTCGCTGCGTATGCTGCTGGATAGAAGGGGCGCCCGACGGGGCGACTTTGCCTGACGGCAGGTCAGGAGAACTGTCGAAGCGATCTTGAGGAATCCTTCGGGATCGACTTGAATCTATCAGCACACTCGGGAACATGAGGGCCCTCAAAAAGGGGACCTGGCAGGGACATGCCGACCGCGTAGCCGAGCCCGAACTCCCGGAAGTTCTCGCGGAGTTCACGGCTGGAATACACGTCGCCGCCAGCGAACCAGCGGGGCCTGGCCCCCAGGTCGAGCGTGTTCTTGACCATGGCGGCGGTCTGCTCCAGTGTGGTTGCGAACATGATTTCCTCCGGGACGTCGGCCACCTCGCGGCGTTCCTCGTCCGCGACCCAGTCCCGGGACAGATACAGGGCCCGGTCGATCACCACACGCACGGGCTCGGTGACCACTTATTCGACGTTCACGCCGTGGGCTCGGGCGAGTCCGTCGAGGCCGTCGGTCCAGCCTTGGCCGATGGCGTGGAGTTTCCAGACGCGGCGGCTGGTACGCGCTGCTGACCACCCTCCCCCCCAAAGCAGGCCGACGCTGCCGAGGGGCTGCGGCGCCGCAAGGGCCAGCAGGGCACGGTCGAGCGCCGCTACGGCGACTTCAAGGGCCCCCTGGCCGTCACCCCCGTCTTCGTGCAGGACAACAAGACAGTCGCCGCACCGGTGGCGGTGATCTGCCTGGCCCTGCTCGTGTTCTGCCTGATCGAGCGCCAGGTCCGCCGGGCCCTCGGGGGCGACGCAACCTGAAGATGCCCGGGCTGTATCCCGGCACCCAGATGGTCAGCCCCACCGGCCGGATGATCCTCTACAACCTCTCCAGCCTACGACGTCGAGTCGGTCATGCCACCGACCCGCCCACCATCGTCAGCAGCCGCGACGTCCAGCTCCATCTCCTGGACCTCCTCGGCCTGGAACCAACGCACCCCAGCTGGCCGCAGACCTGAACGAGCTACCCGCGAAGAACGGAGCTAGCTCGGCAGCCCCATCGCACGGCGAACCATGGAAGTGTGAGACCTGCTCAGAGAGTGACATGACAGGGGAGTGGCAGCAGAAGTGACTGCGGTAGGGAACGGTGTGCGGCCGGTACTCACCCGGGCCCAACCGGCTCCTCATCGGTGTTGTGGTGACCGGGGCCTTGATCATCGCCGGGATCGGCTTCGCGGGTTCGTACGCGGCCAACACGGCCTCCGGGCTGTCTTGCTGATGCTCGCCAGGACTTCCCGGCACACGCGGCCCCTCTCGCCGAGTACGGGACAGCACGGCCTGCTGTCCTGGTCGCAGGTATCCCAGCCCTTCGGCACCCAACTGACCCGAATCGGCATACGACTGACACGAGCCATCGCCATCCGGTACAGCCGTGCCCGCGCACAGGTTGACGATCTGCTGAACGGCCTTCCGCAGGCGTCGTAGAGCTGACGGGTGCACTCCGGGTGGCCGATTCGATTACCGGCCTCGGCCACCGTGTGTTGATTGCCCCTCAGGATGAGGATGCTGAGGGGTTGGAATGTGTCACTCCGGATAGTGATGGGGTGAGTGGAGTTCGTGGTCGTGGTACCCGGCGGCACCGTGACCATCTCGGACGTTCGTGCTGCTCCATGGCTTGCGGTCCTTGCCGCTTCATCGCCGCCGAGAAGGCCCTCGCCCGCAGGCCGTCGGGCACCGGTCGTCCCGGCCCGGCCAGCGGCATCGACTACCTGGCGACCCTCGACGCCCAGCGCCACCGCCTCCTGCTGCATCGGCCCCGTCTCGCCGACCCCGGCGCCCGCCTGCACACGGCGCCATCCTGGCACCTGGCCAACATCATCACCGGAGGACAGCTCGTCAGCCCGGCCGCCAGCGACTGACCGCCCGCCACGCGGCAGGTCAGCACGTCCGGAAACCCTCCCAAGCACCTTGTGCCGCTGCGCATGCCGAGGCCGCTCGGCACGATGAACATCCCAGTGACAGGGTGAGCAGCAACTCGGCCAATCAGTGGCCGGATTGCCCGCTCGTCATGCTCATTTTGAACGGCAACCCCCATGCTCACCTTGAGCGGCACTCAACAGCATGGAGCGGCTGTGCGGTACGGGGGTGTGTCAGTCCCCTGAAGTAGCCTTCCCGCCACTACGCACCACCTGGAAGGACCTGGAGAGTTGACTGACCTGGCCGCGTTCCCGCTGCCCTTCCCCGCGTCCCACTCGATGTTGATGGCGCCGCCCAGAACCCGCCGGGAACTGGAGATGATCGAGTGCAGCGCCCACATACGGTCGAAGCCGGACTGGTTCACCAAGATGAAGGACTCCGAAATCGTCGCCAGGTGGACGCAGGAAGCGGCCGATCAGGGCATGACCGAGGCGCAGATTCGTTATGTGCTCGCCGAACTCGCGCACTACGCCGAGCTGCGGGACGGGCGTACGGGCATCGAGGTGTCCGCGGTCGACGGCGTGTGGCAGTCGGACGCACTGGTCGACGACGAGCTCAGGTCCCGGCTGCGTGAGGCGGTCCGGATTCTGGAAGAGGTCCCCGAAGCGGAGCAGGACTGGCATCCGGGATCCGACGGCCAGGTACTGGACCTGGTTCACCCCTCGCTGTTCTGCAACGTACGTGAGGTGAGCGGCGGACCCGAGCGGGCATGGAAAAGCCCAGCGAAGAACGACTGGACGAAGTACCAATTCTCGGAGAAGTTCCAGTGGCTGCCCACGGACGTCAAGGTCGGCGACGACGGCGACGTTTCCTTCCTCTCGTACGTCAACAACGTACACCCCGTGGAGCACCGCGAACTTGCCCCCGTACTACCGGACTTGTTCGGCCGCATGCTCCCGCTCCTCGAGAACGTACTCACCGACCTGCGCCACCCGCGGCCCCTGCGGATCGAGGCGGATCCGTACTCCTGGTACGACGACAGCGAGCCGGTCGCCCCCGAAAGCGACGACGCATACGCGTACGCCGCATATCAGGAAGCCATGGACGACTGGTGGGCCAACCGCCGCCCGGTCGTCCCGGACGCCCCGGAGTTCAGGGCTCCCACGGCACCCGACGACACCGCCCGGGTTGACCTGCGCGGTCGGCGTCTCCAGGTCATAGCAAAGCTCGCCACCATTCAACTCACCCCGGACAAGCCGGAGTACGCCGGCGGCTCCTGGCATGTCGAGGGGATGATGAACGAGCGGATCGTCTCGACCGCCATCTACTACTGGGACAGCGAGAACATCACCCAAAGCCGGCTGAGCTTCCGGGCCGCGGTCGACGACCCGGGCTACGAGCAGAACGACGACACCGGCGTGAGTGACGTCTACGGCCTGGACAACGAGGACCCGCTGAACCAGGTCCTTGGTTCGGCATCGACACCGGCGGGCCGCTGCCTGGCGTTCCCGAACATCCTGCAGCACCGCGTCGGCTCGTTCCGCTTCGCCGACCCCACCCGGCCGGGACACCGCAAAATCCTTGCGTTCTTCCTGGTCGACCCGTCGAACCACATCGTCTCGACCTCCGACATACCGCCGCAGCAGCCATGGTCCGACACCTCGACCATGACACTGGAGCAGGCCAAGGGCTACCGCGAACAGCTCATGCATGAACGGAAGTTCTTCGTCGCCGAACACAACGAGCAGCTCTACGAGCGAGAGTTCTCCCTCTGCGAGCACTGAGCCACGCCACACCGTTCACACCGCACGCCTCACTCGGCCTGGAACCGGCGCCGGACATCGTACGTGCGCACCCCCCGAGCGTCGCGCATGGGGGCCGCAGATCCATACGGCCAGCCCCTGCGGCTTCCCCGTGCGAGCTTGATCGCGTTCGGCCCGCTGGCCCCCGTGCCGGCGGGCCGGCGTCTGCCAGTTCTGACCGTGGAGCCGGGAGAGGGCACGAGCACTCGACAGTCGGCGGCTCGACCGCCTCTACTCCACTTCTGCAAGATCCGCTCTGTGGCCACGGGGTGCTCGCTGCTGATGCTCACGCTCTTCAGGATCACCGCATGCCACCGCGAACGCCCTCAGTAGCGCGGACCTGACCGAACGCGTGGACGAGCTCACCCGCGACAGTCAACAACTCCAGGACATGTTTCGGCGGGTCACCGGAGACACCCATGCGCTCCGCAGCCGGGTGACGAGTCCTGAGGCCGACCTGGGCGCAGCACGCTCCTGCCTTCGGCGAATGATCCGAGAAGAGAACAGGAGCCGTTGAACGACCGGTCCCTACCCGCCGCTTCCCCGGCATCCCGCACACCGGCCAACGCTCGGCGTCACACCTACTGCATGCCCAGTTCCCGGAGTGTGTCCAGCTGCTCTTGGGTGAGTTTGTCGCGCCTCGCGCGGGTGTTCGAGGCCCGCGCGCCCAGCTTCACAGCCACGGGCTTCGCCTCGCTGTCGACCGTGATCTCCTCAACGTTGGTGCGCGGTACGGGCCGGTGGGCGCCTTCCCTTTCCACCCATTGCGCGAGGGCGGTAAGGCCGCGCTGGAATGCCTGCCGCCCCTTCGTCGCACGCTTGGCCGCCGGGGCGGGAGAAGGCGTCTCAAGCGGCTTGATGCCCAGCTGGGACAGCCGCTTCTGCTGCTCGGTGGACACCTGCGCCCGACCGTGAAAGTCCCCGGCCGCAGCCGGGGCCGCCTGTCGGTGGCCGGGCTGCTGTGCTACCAGCCCGGCCTGCCCGCCCGCCTGTGCTACCGGCTGTGCCGGCACACCGGCCGCAAGGGCGAGCGCCGCTCACTCGGAGAGAACGACTACATCCGCCTGCTGGACGGCGCCCACCACCTGCTCAAAGCCCCGCTGATCGTGGTGTGGGACCGGCTGAACACCCACGTCTCCAAGGCAATGCAGGGACTCGTGGCCGAGCTTGAGTGGCTGACCGTGGTGCTGCTGCCCGGATACGCACCCGACCTCAATCCGGTCGAGGGCCTGTGGGCACACATCAAACGGAGTCTGGCCAACCTGGCAGCCCGCACCCTCAGCAGCCTCGAGACCCTGCTCCGCAGACGACTCAAGGCACTGCAGTATCGGCAACCGTCCTCGACGGATTCCTCGCAGGCACGGGGCTCGCCCTCGACAGACCGGACAGACCCTAAAACGCCGAGGTCAGTATGCGCCCCAACCGTGCAACCGCCCTGGGGGTCAGGGCCCGCTGGTTCGCCGGCGACGACGTGTATTCCGGCTGTGAACTCCGCAAGAATCTCCGGGAGTTCAGGCTCGGCTACGCGGTCGGCGTGTCCCTGTTAGGTCCCCTTTTTGAGGACCTTCATGTTCCCGAGTGTGCCGGTAGATTCAAGTCGATCCCGAAGGATTCCTCAAGATCGCTTCGGCAGTTCTCCTGACCTGCCGTCAGGCAGAGTCGCCCCGTCGGGTGCCCCTTCTATCCAGCAGCATACGCAGCGACATGCTTACCTCGATAACAACGCCGATCGACCTGTGGGCCCGCAAGGTCCGTCCGTTAAGGAGAGAGACGATGACCGGCACCACCGCAAGCACCCCCGTTGCCTCCGCCACCATCCGTGCCCAGGTACCGATCGGACTCGAGCGGGTGACCGACCCCCGTACCAGCCACGTGCGTGCAACCTTGACGAGCTTCAGCGGCCTCGTTGACGGTCGCGAGCATGTCGCTGTCGCGGTAGAAGCACCCCACGCGGTCCCCCTCGTTCGCATCCACAGCGAGTGTCTGACCGGTGACGTGTTCGGTTCGCGTCGCTGCGACTGTGGCCCTCAGCTCGACGAGGCGATGGACACGATTGCCCGCGACGGCGGTATTATCCTGTACCTGCGCCAGGAAGGCCGCGGCATCGGCCTCTACAACAAGATCGATGCCTATGTCCTTCAGGACACCCAGGTCGACACCTTCTCGGCGAACCAGATGCTCGGCCGCGGTGCGGACGAGCGGGAATACACAGTCGCTGCCCAGATGCTCCTCACCCTCGGGGTACAGCGGATCCGCCTGCTCACGAACAATCCCGAGAAGGTGCGCCAGCTGCGCGAGTATGGCATCGATGTCATTGAGGTCCTGCCGACGCGGTCGCACGTCAACCCCGACAATATGCGGTACCTGCGTGACAAGTCCGCAATGGCCGGTCACACCCTCAACCTCGCCTGAAATACCGCTTAGATGACCTCCGTGAACATATCGGTTCTGGACGAGGGGCTGCACCGCCTTCGGCATACCGGACCCGAGTACACCGGCACGCTGACCAACCACGGCCCCATGGTGATCGAGGCCCTCACGGCGCTGGGCCGGCCTGACGCCGTGCAACCGTGGCTGTCGGGCTACCTTCCGCAACTCGACAGCCAGCCAGCATGCTTCCAGCCCATTGAGCGGGCAACCTGGCGGCGGGCTCTCGGTGACGTTCGTCGAGTCACTGACTGGCAGCTCTTCTTTCGCGCCGAACTCTCCGAAAACAACTGGCTGACTACCGCAACAACATGGTGGTCACGCCTACTGCCTGGTGTGGCCGCCGGCGCGACCCACGGCATCATCCGCACCTCGCACGCCCTACGCTCCATGGCCGAGTTCCCGTCGGACGAGCGTCTTCGCGAACTGGCGGGCGCACTAGCGTATTGGGCGGCGCGATACACCGAGCTTCCTGGCAGCCCGGCTGCCACTGGGTGCCTAAGCCTGCGCCAGGCCGTCTGCCGACTGCCCCTGCATCCGAACGGGGTGCACCCGGGCTTGATCCGTGACCGCCTGGACTCACTCTCCGTAGTCCCGGGATTCCCTGAAGCAGTCAGCGCGCTGCACTCTCCGGCCTCTCCTGACCAAGGCATGACCGAACTCGCCGAGATGTTCGCAGAACTCTTCGTCACCTACGGCCGGCAGTGGCCCACGGCCTTCGTCCATGCGGTCACCGCACCGGTGGCTGCCAGCTCAGTACTCCATCTGCTACCCCCCGAGCTGCAACGCCACACACACGACCACCTCTGGCAGCTCGCCGCGGCCCTCTACACCGCCCACGCCCCCACGACCCCGATCCAGCCCCTCCCTGCAGACAACCCTCCGGTCCCAGCGGACCTAACAGACCAGGCGGTCACGAATGGCGACGAGCACGCCATCAAGCTGACCGAGGCTTGCCTTCGGGTATACGGCAACACCAATAACCCGACATTGCTCCATGCAGCTGCTGCCGGGCTCGCGCTGCTCCCAGAAGAGGAATGAACGAACGTGAGATCGTCCCTGCTGCTCCGGCGAGGCCGCCTCCCAGGGAAGCCAGACTTGTACGATCTGCTTCTCGCAGGTACCCGGATTGTGCAGGTGAGCGTTACCGGTGCCGCGTCAGAGGTCTCCGAACCATACCCTGCTTATCTACAGATCGATCTAGACGGCAGAGTGGTCGTGCCTGGCCTGATCAACGCCCATTGCCACTTGGACAAATCGTTGTGGACAGCTCCTTGGCAGCCGCACACTCCCAGCCGATCGCTTGCTGAGATGATCACGAACGAGCGTCAGCAGCGCGAAGCGATGGGTGTTCCTTCCGCCGACCGAATCGAGGCCCTGCTACGCCGCATGTCCGCCACTGGCACCACCCACGTGCGCACGCACAGCGACGTCGATCCGAGCATCGACGTGCGGGGCGTGACCGCCGTTGCGGAGGCCGCCGCCAGAGTGAGCCACCTGATCGCAGTAGAACAAGTGGCCTTTCCGCAAAGCGGCCTGCTTGCCGAAACACACACCCGGGAACTGATGGCCGAGGCTTTGCGGCTGGGAGCCACGACTGTCGGCGGACTCGACCCGGCGGGACTCGACGATGACCCAGTGAGCCATCTGGACATTGTCTTCGACCTGGCCGAGCGATTCGAGGCTCGCGTAGACATCCACTTGCATGATGACGGTTCACTCGGCTTGTGGCAGTGTCGGTTGATCGCCGACCGCACCGCCGCCCTTGGCATGCACGGCCGAGTCGCCATCAGCCACGCGTTCGCCCTGGGACAAGGCTCGCCTGCCGATCGAGCCCCCATCCTCGAGCTGCTCGCCGAGTCTGGGGTCGCTGTCCATACCTGCGCCAACTTCGACGATCCGGTACCGCTGCTGCCCGAACTCGACGCAGCTGGCGTTACCTGCGCACTCGGCACCGACGGTATCCGTGACCGCTGGAACCCCTACGGCAATGGCGACATGCTGGAACATGCCAAGATCTTCGCGCAGCGCAGCTCTCTACGGACCGACGACCAGATCGCGACATCTCTGCGCACAGCAACCTGGTCGGCCGCTCGTTCACTGAACCTGCCTGACTATGGGTTGGCCCCCGGTAGCGCTGCAGACCTCGTGGTCCTAGACGCGAGTAGCCTGGGCCAGGCGGTCGCCGAGCATCGCCCCCGCTTCCTGGTACTCAAGGACGGTATCCCAGTCGCCGGGTCCGGCGCGCCGTCTGGTACCCAGGCCCAGGACGGTGGCCAATGAACCGTGATCTGGATCAGACTACACAACCCTCTATCCGTCCCCACGTGATCCGCGGCGCAGCGGTCTCCGTGGACGGCTATCTCGGCGACCTGCACCCAGACTGGCTCATGTTTTCCGGCCCCGAAGGTCTTGCACGAGTAGACGGGCTGCGCGCTCGATCGGACGCAATCTTGATCGGCGCCACCACCCTGCTCCGGGACCGTCCCGGCCTGACCGTACGCGATGCTGCCCACCGTCGCCAGCGCCGCGCGGCTGGTAGGCCGGTCCCACCCCCGCAAGGTGGTGCTGACCACCCGAACCGAACGCACCGCGTTTTCTGCACCCCGCGGCGTTCCCCGGTGGACCGCGCCATCGCTTTTGTGCCGTTGACACCGAGTTGCTCGGGGACGTCGTGGTCGCCCGCTACAGATTCGAGGAGATCTCCGCATGACCCCGCGCCCGCCCGAGTTCGACGCCTATTGGCTCGGCCGCGCCGTGGAGCTGGCACACATTTGCCCGCCCTCTCCGACTGCCTTCTCGGTCGGTGCGATCCTGGTCGATCAAGAAGGCCGACAGATCTCCTGCGGCTACAGCCGGGAACTCAGCCCTCTGCACCACGCAGAGGAAGCGGCCTTGGACAAGCTCCCAGTCGACACTGACCTCACCCACGCAACCCTCTACTCCTCGCTGGAGCCGTGTGGCCGCCGTCTGTCCCGACCCTACTGCTGCAGCGAGCTTGTCATCGCGGCTGGCATTCGGCGCGTCATCACAGCCTGGCGAGAACCTGACCTGTTCGTCCCCGAATGCCGAGGATTGCGCACCCTGCACACTGCTGGGGTTACTGTCCACGAGCTACCCGAATTCGCGGCCGCCGCGAAGGCTGCCAACAGCCATTTGTTCGCCCTGGGCGGTTGACAGCGAGCTGCCGAACAACTCGGCCTGCATCACCGGCCGGTCCTGGGCCCGGCGGCCTCGGACTCCACGCTCCGCCGTCTGCTCGCCCTGCTGGACGAGGCGGCGCTGGTCCGGATCGCGAAGGCGAGGCGGCGGGTGCGCCGGCAAGTGTGGTCGCTGCTCACACTGCGGCCAGGCGGATTCCCCTGGCTGACCGTGGCAGGTCGGCGCCTTGCGGGCTGGATCGTGGTCGACATGGACGCCACGATCATCACCGCCGCGTCGAAGAAGGAACAGACCGCGCCGACGTTCAAGGGCACCTTCGGTTTCCACCCGCTGGCGGACTGGTGTGCGGACACCGATGAGTGTCTGGCCATGGAGCTGCGGCCGGGCAACGCTGGGGCGAACACGGTCGAGGATCATCTGCGTGTGCTGAAGGCCGCACTCGCCCAGGTGGCTTTGTCGGCGAGTTACTTCTCACCGATATCCCTGCACGCAGCTAGTGTCTGGTGATCTGGTTTGTGTCAGTTCGAGTTGTTGTTGACGAGTTTCTTCACGGCGGTCTGGACGAGCCGGACCTTGGCGAGGATCTCCCCGGCGGTTGCGGTCCAGGTGAACGGTTTCGCGTTCTCGTTCCAGGAGTTGATGTAGTCGCGGATCTGCTTGACCAGGACGTGGATGCTGGAGAAGGTGCCGCGGCGGATCGACTGTCGGGTGATGATCCCGAACCAGGTCTCGATTTGGTTCAACCAGGAGGAGCCGACGGGGGTGAAGTGGAAGTGGACGTGCGGGTTTTTCGCCAGCCACGCCTTCACGTCCGGGGTGGTGTG
>NZ_JBFAWW010000043.1:0-67010 GCF_040680495.1 Streptomyces sp. NPDC052036
AATTTCGCCGTGCAGGCCCTGGCCGAGGCAATCACGCGGACGGGCGCTCACGTCCTGGTCCGTGTGAAAGAGAACCGCAGACTGCCGGTCCTGGAGGAACACCTGATGGCGCTGGCCCTCGTCCTGGTCGAACAGGGACAGCTGGGCTCCGGGGCGCGGCCGCTCGCGGCGCACGATGGTGCGGGTGCCGGGCGGGTAGCCGGTCAGGTCGAGCATGCCGGTCAGCTCGGCGACCTCGGCGCCGTCACGCAGTGTCCCGTCCTGGTCCAGGACGGGATGCCAGAGGCGGTCGGGCACGGCCCGGATGGCGCGGCGGACCGGTTCGGTGACCGCGTATCCGACCGAGAACCGCAGCGTCGGGGATCTGGGCGAGTGCCTGGTCGAGCACCGTGATGTGATCGGCGGCGGGGTGTTGGCGCCGGCGTTCCCCGGCCGCAGCCGCCCGGACAGCGCCTCGCCGGTGTTGGCCAGGAAGCACACCAGCGGGTGGAAGCCGAAGCCGCCTTTATAGGTGGGTGCGGCCTGCTGCTTCTCGGAGTGGCAGGTGATCAGCGTGGCGTCGAGGTCCAGGACCAAACCGGGCAGCATGTGTCCCGCGGCCCGGGCAGCGGGTATGCCCTCACCGGTCTCGGCGGCCTGACCCAGGCGACCTCCCGAGCCGAAGCGCGGGCCGCGCGCAGACAAGCCAGTGCCCGCTCGTCCACGTCGGCGAGCAGCCGCCAGGCCGTCGGTGTCGAGGCGACCGAGCCGAACACTTCGGCCTGGTCCCGCAGCACTGCCAGATCCGCGATGGCCTCGCCACCGTCGGCGAGCATCACCGCCAGGTCGGTGGCGATGCGTCCCGGATCATGTCCGGTCCCGAGAGGCCGAAGCGGCCTGAGCGCGGTGGAGTACGCGGCGGTCAGCCCGGTGGCATCAGCCAGATCCGCCAGCAACCGTGCCCCGGCATGCCCGACCACCCCCGAACCATCAGCACTGACATGAACCTTGGGACGCAACCCGATAGCCTGCACGTAGAAAGTGCCCTCCGCCTGGACCGACCGAACCCCTCAGTAAGGTTCATCGTCCCAGGTCAGGAAGGCACTTTCGCATTTCCCCCTCGAAAGCCGCCACACCCAACCGAAACGGCGAACTAATATCCCGACAACGTAAACCTCTGGGCACCCACAGCCCACGTCGCGGAGGCAGCCACAGTGTCGTACGACTTCCATGACATGACGTTTCTCATCACCGGCGCCACCCGGGGAATCGGCGCGAGCACCGCGCGCGCGGCAGCCGGTTACGGTGCCAACGTCGTGGTGGCCGGCACCCGCGAGACGGCGGGTGAGCTGGTCGCCGGCGAGATACGCGCGAACGGCGGCGAAGCCACGTTCGTGGCCTGCAACGTCCGCGACCCCGACCAGGTCGACGCGCTCGTGGCCGCCACGGTTGACGCCTACGGCGGCATCGACGTGCTGCACAACAACGCCGGGGTCAACGAAACGGCGATCAGCCCGCAGGTGTCCCTGGCGGACATGAGCGTCGAGACCTTCGATCAGGTGCTCGGCGTGAACCTGCGGGGCGCGTGGCTCTGCGCCAAGTACGCCCTGCCCCACCTCAGACTCAGCAAGCGCAACCCGTCGATCATCAACACAGGCTCGACCGGTGCGTTCACCGCCTTCCCCAACTGCGTGGCCTACGGCGCGGCCAAGGGCGGGCTGAGCCTGCTGACCAAGAACCTCGCCCTCGAACTCGCGTCGTCGGGCATTCGGGTCAACAGCATCGCCCCCGGTCTGACGGAGACCGAGATGGTGGCCGGGTACATGTCGGCCGCCGAGGACAGCGCCGCGATGATGCAGGCGATGACCGGCACCCACCTGGTGCCCCGGCTCGGCCGTCCCGAGGAGGTCGCCGAACTCGTCTGCTTCCTTGCCAGCGACCGGACGCTGTTCGTCAACGGCGTCGAGTGGCTGATCGACGGCGGCGCCCTCGCCTGGCGCGGCACCCGCTGACATCGGAGAACTCCCAGGCGGAACCGAGGCCCCGTTCGACCGCCTCCGCCGGGCGGAGGACCGGCGGCAGGCAGGCGACGGGAGGCGGCCATCCGGCAACCCTCTTTCCCCCCACGGGCCCGTGGCCTGCGCGGACGGTCAGATCCCCCATGGGTAGCCGGAGCCGACGAAACCGGCGAGCCGACGCCTTCGGCCGCCAACTAGCCTCGCCGTTTCGGTTGGGGTGGTGAGACGTCGCTGTTCGTCCGCTGTCGGGTGGGCCGGGTGATTTCGGTGCTTGGGCATGGCGGAGTCCCGGCGCGGTGGTCGGGTTCTCCAAGGTCTTTCGGGTCGCGGCGGTCAGGGGTTTGCTGGTCAGCCAGCGGGACGGGGCAGTGCGGCGAGTCCGTGGAAAGCCGTGGCCAGTTCGTGTCGCCAGGGCCAGGTGGCCGATATCCGCAAGCGCAGACGCCGACCGCCGCGGGTGAGGCGGGCCGCGACGTGCAGCAGCCGGTAGCGGAGCTTCTTCGGCTCGGCGGTGGCCAATTCCCCGTCCAGCAGCAGGACGCGCATCCAGGCCAGCAGGTCGATCGCCGCGAGGCTGAGTTCGAACCAGACGGCATTGACACCGAAGTCGCGGGAGGGGAAGCGGCCGAAGCCGGTGGCCTTGCCGCACCGGATGCGGTCCTCGACCGTGGCATGCCCACGGTGGCGGACTTCGAGGAACTGGGCGGAACCACCACCGCAGTAGGGGGTGTCGGTGAGGAACACCTGATGGCGCTGGCCCTCGTCCTGGTCGAACAGGGACAGCTGGGCTCCGGGGCGCGGCCGCTCGCGGCGCACGATGGTGCGGGTGCCGGGCGGGTAGCCGGTCAGGCCGAGCATGCTTGTAGCCGAACCGGGCCCTCGTCTCCACTGTGATCCCGCCGGTGGTGGCGGCCTGGCGCTGTCGGCGCTTGCGTACCTGCGGCTGCCAGCGGGGAAGTACAGACGCCGGTCGATCAGACAGTGCCCGGCGGACGTGGCGAAGGTGAGGTGCACAGCGACCTGGCACAGATCCACACCACCGACCGAGCCCGAGTACTGGCGGGCAGCAGCCACCGCGTTCGTCGAGGACTTCGCGTCCCCCGTCTCGTCCGCGATCAGGACCCCGTCACCGTCATCCCGCAGGTCCACCGCCCACAGCGCCGTCCGCTTGAGCACCGCTTGCTCGTCCCACACCGCGCGGGACAGCAGATGGTGCAGGCGGTGCGGGCCCCGCTCACCGATCGCCTCGGCCAGGCTCCAGCAGTTCACGTCCTCGAACTCCATCAGCATGCCCCGCGTCATCCGCGCGAACGTCCCCCGCGTCTCGGAACGAGCGAAACAGCCGGCCAGCAAGGCCAACAGGCCCCCGAACGCGGCCTCATGGCCCTCGTGGTCTACCGTGGCCAAAGCCGCCGTCTCGATTTGATCTTGGGTCACACCACGCCATGATCAGGACAGCCGCGCCCGTACCCACACCCACCCCCATCACACCGCTGACCAGCCACGACGCGGGTGGCCTGCCCCGAGCATGGCCTCACGGTCGCGGCGGTGCCGTGGGCGCGGCACAACGGTACGGCGTGTTCTCTGCATCAGCCCTGGTCAGCGACCCACGGAAGCGACAGGAGAGCCAGAAAGAGATAGTCGAGCATCAGGGTCCAGCCGGTGAGAAATCCGAGATGGCCGCCGAATGCCCGCTGCGTGTACTTGTACGCCGAACCGGCCTCGGGGAAGGCCCGCGCCATTCGTCCGTAACTGTGGGCTGTCAGCAGCATGACCACGAGCGCCAGCGTGTAGGCCTCTGGGAGGTGACCCGCGGTCTGCTGGTCGACGATCCCGTACGTGGTAAAAACCGCCACCGGGGACATGCAGGTAAGGCCGAACAGGACGATCGCGGGAAGTCGCAGCACTCTCGTCAACTGCGGGTCCTGGTCTTTTCTGGTGGGGGACACCGGCGTGGTCGCTCTCCGTCGCCGTTGCTTCAACGGTGGTTCATGTGATGTCCGTAGGCTGGCACCGGCCCACGGGTGCGGCCCTTCAGTAGACACGGCAGGAGCCGGGCGGTGCCGGCGTCCCAGTAGACGGTCTCCAGCACGTAGTCCTCGCGCGCCTGGCCGCGGCGACGGGCCTTGGTGCGGGCGCCCTTGCCCTTGACCGGACAGCGGCGGCCGGCGAAGTCCAGGTCCTCGATGTTGACGCCAAGGATCTCCTCCGCGCGGGCGGCGGTCTCGTAGAGCATCCGCCACAGCGTCTTCTCCCGCAGGTGCACCTCGCGCCGGGCGATCAGCTGGCCGATCGCCAGCTTCGAGCGGGCTGGGGTCTCGGAGTCCGGCACCGCCAGCCGCTTCGCCCAGGCCGGGACCATCGGCCCCTTGTAGCCGCGGTCCCGGCACCAGCCGAGCCAGGACAGCACTCCCGCCCGGCGGGAGTTCCACGTGTTCACCGCTGCGGTGCCCCAGAGCAGTTCCAGGGGCCTCGCCGATCTCGTCGTCCGCGACCGACGCCAGCGGCCGGGCCTCGCCGAGCCGTTCGGCGGTCTTGCCTACCCCGATCCCGTAGTTCCGGACGGTGTTCGGTTGCCGAGCGAGTCGAGGAACACGTCCGCCGCCGCCCGGACGGTCAACGTCTTCCCGGCCGGCAGCAACGCCTGCGACCGGCCCAGCCGGATGCCGCTGGGCGAGTGCCGAAGCACCTTCCCGAAGTACACGTCCGCGTCAGCGGGCTCCATGTCCCACAAGGGCCGGCCGAACCAGGTCCTGATCTGATCCAGGTGACCGACGTTCCCGCGGATGGTGCCGTCCGCCAGCCCAGCTGAGGCCCGTGCCAGGACAAACCCGGACAGCACATCGGTCTCGAACCGCTCCAGCTCCCCAGCCCACACGGGCGCCCAGTGCTCACGCAGGTCTCGTACGACTGCCAGCGCCGCCAACCCGAGCCTCCTCGCCTTCGACCCGACTGCGAATCGGTCGGACAAGTCGAAAGCGCTTCAAGAATCCCGAAGTTACGTCACAAGCCAGCAGAGCACACGAAGGAGGAAGAACCACCTGGCCACAGGCCCAGGGACTCAGCGGGGCTCAGGGGAACTCACGGGATGTCGCGCACTACCGCCGCGGGTGCCGTCCCGGTATCGGTAAGACTCCAGGGGTCCTCCCAGCCTGGCGGCATCTGACCGGGCCGCGCTCCCAAAGCCTGCGGATGCGCAGTCCCAAAGCCCTCGTCGCCCGGCTCGCTGTCGGCCCAGGGGTTGTCATATACGTCGAAGAGGCCCTCGGAGCCCTGATCCGAAGGAACCAAGGCGCCACCGTTCTCCTCGTCCGGGGCATCGTCGGCCCAAGGGTTGTCGCCCGGTTCGAACGATGCCATCAGCGCGGGCACGTGCTCATGGGCTGAGCCGTCCACGTCCTGCCACGCCTCGGGACCCTCCAGACCAGTAGCCTCGCGGCGGAGGGGGACTGGGGAGTTCGGCGGGGTGTCCACCACGGGCGGGCGGCCGGACGACGACGATCCGCCGCCCGTTACCTGCACGGGTGGGTTCAAGATGCCGTCCAGTTTGCCTTCCAGGTGATCGGCCGGGGAGATCGATCCGAGATTCTTGGGGTTCATCGCGGTGTGACGAGAGCCCCAGACGCCGCTGAACGATCCGTTGGCGGCGCCGGAGACGTAGTCGCCGGACAAACCGAACGCGGCATCCTGGGCGGCTCCCTCTGCCATGCCGGCCAGAGCCGAGTACCCACCCTGCCATACCAGGTCGGCAGTTCCTCGCCCAAGAGCGCCGAGCCCCGCCGCACGGACTCCCTTCCCCAGACCGTGCCCGAGCGCTCCGCCGAGCAGGCCCGCGCCGAACCCAACGGCGCCACCGACCGCCCCGTTGACTGCGGCCACCTCCAGCTGCGAACCGTCCAGCGAGCGGCGATGGTGCTGGGCCAGTTCAATGACCTGTGCCAGCAAGGCGAACCCCTCCTGCGCCACCACCGCCTCAGCGACCCGGGTCAGTGCCCGCGTGACGGCCTTGCGCAGAAAGCTCAAGCACAGCACGCGAGCTGCGGTGATCTCGGCCGCAGCGGCCTCCAGACCCCCGAAGAAGAACAGCACCGTCGCATCCACCATGAGCTGTATCGCGAGCACGATCAGAGCGCCGATGATCTCGATACGCAGGGTCTCGATCTCGTTCGCCTGATCATCCAACGCGTCAGCGGCGTCGTCACAGCAGCGGACGATCGCCGGAAGTACGGCACTGTCATCGTCTCCCGACCGCCCGAGCAGGGTCGTCAGGAACTGGTCGATGGCCTCACGCGTCGCCCCCTCCAGGCCGGTGTCCACGTGCTTGCGTACCTCGGCGACGTCCTGGGTACACGCTTGGAGCGTGGTGGCCACATGCCGCCATGATGCCGCCTCGGCACGCAGCGCTGCTTCATCGCCGGTGGGCCATTTGTTTCCGACGACCACCATGAGCAGGTTCTGCAGCTCCGGCGGCACGTGGTGAGCATCGGTCATGACGATGCGTCACCCGGGTCGGCGATACGTCGCGCGAGGTCGGTGGCGGCTTCAACCGCGCTGTCCTCAGCCCGGGCGAAAACACGTCGCGTCGCGTCCAGGTTGTCCGCCAACTGCTGGAACAGCGTCGGGAGCTCCTGCACCATGTTCACAAGGCTGGCGCGGGGCTGGGCGAAAGCGTCGCCGAATGCTTGCCCCAGCCCTGGGTCGTCACCCCAGGGGGTGGGTCCGGACCGGGCCGTCGCGTCCTGGCTGTCCGCCGCGGCCCTCTGCGCCTCCCCAGCCGCAGCTTCGGCAGCCTTGACCGCGGCCATCAAGGCGGAGAAGTCGACCATCAACGTCCCGGAGTCGCCCGGCACAGGAGGGAGGCCGGGCAGTGGCAGTACCGGAGCCGACGCCGAGACGGGGGCATTCCGATAGCCGCCAGCAGGACCCGGCACCTCAGGCTGATTCAGGTTCTCTTGCCCTGGCGACATGCACACCCTTCACAGTAACCGACAGCCACCGCCGGAACAGTCACCGAGGGCGCCCTATTGACCTCTGCATCACACCATCAGACAGGAACACGGCCCGGCTCTCCTAACAGACTTCGAACGCACACGCGCCTTGATTTGACGTGCCATTGACGCCCCTCCGGGCCTGAAGTGTCACGCGATGCAGCCACGCCTCGCGGTCCATCCCCGGCTGAGGAGCGTTCGCCGGTTTGGTGTCGACAAACGACCGTATGCCGACACTCGCACCGGTGATCACGAACCCGCAGGTGGGCAGTGTCGACAACTCGCGTCGAGAATCAACGTCGGTGAACGGTCTGACCGATAGATTCCCACACATGCTGATCGGCTACGCGCCGGTCTCGACCGCCGACCAGAACCCTGATCATCCGATTGACGCCCTACTAGGGGCCGGCGTCAACCGCGACCACGTCCACGTCGACACCGCGAGCGGCGCAAAGGCGTCCAGCCCGAAGCTCGACCTCGTCATGCAGGTGCTGCGCGAGCGCGACACACTGAAGACCACCCGGCTCGACCGGCTCTCCCGCTCTGTCCTGCACCTGGTGACCCTCGGCGCCGACCTGCGCGAGCGCGGGGTCGGGCTGCACGTCATCGAGCAGGGCATCGACACCTCCACGATGGAGGGCCGGGCGATGTTCGGGATGCTGTCCGTGCCGGCTGAACTCCAGCGCGAGCTAATCGTGGCGAACACCAACGGCGGGCTCGCCTCCGCACGAGCCCGTGGCCGGATCGGCGGACGCCGGCCCAAGCTCACCGCGGACCAGGCCGCGCTCGCCCAACGGCTCTACGACGAGCGAGAGAGGACCGTCCAGCAGATCGCAGACATGTTCGGCGTCCCCCGGCCGACGGTGTACGGGCACCTCGACAAGACCAAGACCGTCCCCCGTCAACCGAAGAAGCCCGTGGTCACAAAGTCTTGACCGCTACTTTGCGGCCGGTGTCCGAGCTAGGACTCCGGCGCCGGAGTGGTGCGCTCGGGTCGGACATCACTGCGTGGTTGCCTTTCTGTCACCAGGGTCGTGATGGCCGGATGCGGTCACCTGGGGTGGATGGTCAGGCGGCCTGGGGGCGGCCGAAGCGGAGGTCGTAGCCTGCGGGGAGCTGGAGCAGGATCTCCTTGAGAAGGTCGCCGGCGGTGTCGGCGGCCGCGGAGAGGACGGCGCTGACGTCCCAGGCCGCGGTCTGTTCGGTGGCCCCTTCGATCCAGACCGCGGTCGCGCACGAACCGCTCCCCCCGGAGCGGTTCGGCGCTCTGCAGCGGGTTGAGAAGGATCAGGGCGAATCCTTCCGGCAGACGCGCTGCCAGCTGAGCGCGTACCTCGCCGGCCAGGTGTGCGCCCAGTAGGGCGAGCACCACGCGGGCCGCGCGTTCGGCTTCCTGCGGGGTGTCGTATTCGCCGCGTTCTTTCACCTGGTCGAGGAACACTTCGCGTCGCACCGTCATGTCGACCGCCACCCCTTCTTCGGTTCGCCGGGGCGCGCAGGACGGGCGAGGGGGAGATGAGATACCCGTCCTCCGCCGCTATTCGGCCCTCATCGGGTCGGGTTCAGCCAGAGATCTCCTTGCGGCCGGATCCGACGCCGATGGCGATCTTGCGGGGCTTGGCGCGCTCGGCGATCGGGATGCGCAGGGTGAGCACGCCCGCGCCGTAGTCGGCCTGGATGTGCTCGGTGTCCAGCGTGTCGGCGAGCACGAGCTGGCGGGAGAAGACGCCCAGTGGCCCTTCCGACAAATCCATCCGTGCGTCGTCGGCCTTTGCCACGGGCCGACGCTCGGCCGCGACGGTCGACATGTTGCGTTCGACGTCGATGTCGATCGCGTCCGCGCTGACACCGCGGATGTCGAAGGCGACCACGAACTAGTCGCCCTCGCGGTAGGCGTCCATCGGTATCGGGGACGGCCTCGACCAGGTGCCCGGGCCCATCAGCTGCGGGCCAGCCGATCCAGCTCACGGAAGGGGTCAGTGCGCATCAACATCGGAAAACACCTCCAGGGTTCGGGCAGTTGATGCCAATGCGCCTCACGGAAACCGATGTAACATGTCATCACTTGGACGACAAACATAGTGTCGTCCAAGTGATGACGACAGAGGGAGGTGTGTGCCCGTTGCCCCCGGCCGACCAGCCGACCCCGACCAGCACCGACGCCCACAGCCCGGCGTCCTTTCTCGCCGCCGCTGCGGCCCTTGCCGCCATAGACGACGCCCTGCGCGATGCCCAGGACGAGACCCCCGACGCCGTCAGCCCCGGTCCCGAGCAGGCACTGGCCTCCCTGATGCTGCTGCGGCAGGTGCGCGAGCAGCTCGCCGGATGGGAGACCGGCCTGATCGAAACCGCCCGCGAGGCGGGCGCCAGCTGGGCCGACCTCGCCCACCCCCTCGGCGTCGCCAGCCGTCAGGCCGCCGAACGCCGCTACCTGCGTGGCCGCCCCGGCGCCATCGGCGCCACCGGCGAGCAGCGCGTGACGGCCACCCGCCAGGCCAGGGCCGCCGAACGCGCCACTGCTACCTGGGCCCGCGCCAACGCCGCCGACCTGCGCCGCCTCGCCGGACAGATCACCGCGCTTGCCCACCTCGCGCCCGAAGCGCGCTCAGCCCAGGCCGCCCTGCATGCCGCCCTCGGCGCCACTGACGCCGCCGAGCTCATTGCCCCCCTGACCGGCATGCGCCCCTACCTCGATGCCCACCACGCCGATCTCGTCAAATGCCTGGACGCCCTAGATGACCGGCTCACGACGACAGGGGCTGACGACGGCTGACTCCCACCACAGAGAGTCACAAAATGCGGGTGCAGTCCGGCCCGCCCCGAACCACGCCGACGGCCGGCAACGATCCGTCTCGGCCCGAGTCCAACCCGTTCATGACGTTCCCACAGAAAGAGACCCACATGGGTAGCAGTGTCGAGACGCTGGAATTTCAGGCCGAGACTCGCCAGTTGCTCCGACTGGTGATTCACTCGATCTACTCGAACAAGGACATCTTCCTACGCGAGCTGATCTCGAACGCCTCCGACGCACTGGACAAGTTGAGGCTGGAATCACTGACCGACTCCAGCCTCGCCGAGATCGACACCACCGACCTGCACATCTCGTTGGAGGTCGACAAGGACGCCCGCACACTGACCGTCCGTGACAACGGCATCGGCATGACCCGGGACGATCTCGTGGAGCTGATCGGCACGATCGCCAAGTCCGGCACCGCCGGCCTGCTGGAGAAGATCAAGGAGTCCAAGGACGCCGCCAGCGCCGAGAGTCTGATCGGGCAGTTCGGCGTCGGCTTCTACTCGGCGTTCATGGTCGCCGACAAGGTCACCCTGCGCACCCGGCGAGCCGGCACCGACTCCGGCACCCAGTGGGAGTCCGACGGTGAGGGCACCTACACCATCCAGGCCGTCGACGGCCTGCCCGTGGGCACCTCGGTCACCCTGCACCTCAAGCCCGCCGACAGCGATGACGGGCTCGCCGACTACCTGTCCGAGTCGAAGATCCGCCAGATCGTCAAGCAGTATTCGGACTTCATCCGCTGGCCGATCCGGATGGCCACCGAGCGCACCGACACCGAGGGCGAGACCACCCACGACGTCGACACGCTCAACTCGATGAAGGCGCTGTGGGCCCGGCCGCGCATCGAGGTGACCGAGGACGAGTACAACGAGTTCTACCAGCAGATCAGCCACGACTGGCTGCCCCCGGCCGAGACGATCCACATGCGCGCCGAAGGCACCTTCGAGTACGAGGCACTGCTGTTCATCCCCTCGCAGGCGCCCTTCGACCTGTTCTCCCGCGAGACCAAGCCCGGCGTGCAGCTGTACGTCAAGCGAGTGTTCATCATGGACGACTGCGAAGCGCTCATGCCCAACTACCTGCGCTTCGTCAAGGGTGTCGTGGACGCCCACGACCTGTCCTTGAACGTCTCCCGCGAGATCCTCCAGCACGACCGACAGATCCGCGGCGTGCGCCGGCGCCTGGTCAAGAAGGTCCTCGGCGCCATCAAGGACATGCAGTCCAAGGACGCCGAGCGCTACGCGAAGGTGTGGGCGCAGTTCGGCCGTGCGCTCAAGGAAGGCCTGGTCGAGGACACGGACAACACCGAGGCCCTGCTTGAGCTGGTGTCGGCCGCCTCCACGCACGACCCGGAGAAAACCACCACGCTGCGCGAGTACGTCGAGCGCATGAAGGACGGGCAGGACACCATCTACTACCTGACCGGCGAGACCCGCGCGATGGTGGAGAACTCCCCGCACATGGAAGCCTTCGCCGCCAAGGGGTACGAGGTCCTGATCCTCACCGACCCCATCGACGAGGTGTGGGTGGACCGGGTCCCGGCCTTCGACGGCCACCGTCTGCAGTCCATCGCCAAGGGCCAGGTCGACCTCGACGAGTCCGCCGAAGGCGACCAGGAAACCAACCCGGAGAAGGACCAGCGCGAGCAGGACTTCGCCGCCCTGCTGCCGTGGCTGACCACCACCCTGTCCGAGCAGGTCAAACAGGTCCGCCTGTCGTCACGCCTGACGACCTCGGCGGCATGCATCGTCGGCGACGCCCACGACGTGACGCCGACCCTGGAGAAGATGTACCGGGCGATGGGACAGCAACTGCCCACCGTCAAGAGGATCCTGGAACTCAACCCCGCACACCCACTGATCACCGCCCTGCGCACAGCACACGACGCAGGCGCCGACAACGCCGCACTGGCGGAGATCGCCGAGCTGATATACGGCAGCGCGCTGCTCGCCGAAGGGGGCGACCTGCCCAACCCGGCCCGCTTCACCCGGCTGCTCACCGACCGCCTGCCCCGCACTCTGTAACCATGGGTGCGGCCCGGCACGGCCGAAGCGCCCGCCCGCCCCGACACCCCGTACAGGGTGTCGGGGCGGGCGGGTGTGCTCGGGCTGCCCACCCACCACACGGGGTGATGCTCTGTGCTGGAATCGTTGACTACCTCATGCTCTGCCAGGTCACCTGCCACGGTCGCGCGCGAATCACGCCGACGATCAAGGAACGGGCGGTGCCCACCAACTTTCTGAGCGAGGAACAGCGCAGGCGCTTCGGCCACTTCACCGAGGACCCGGACGAGGGGCAGCTCGCCGGATCTTTCCTGCTGGATAAGACCGCGCGCCGCAGTGCGATGGCTGCCCGTGGCGCGCGGAGCCGGATTGGCTGGGCCGTCCAGCTCGGCACCATCCGCTACCTGCGCACCTTCCTGAACAACCCCGAAGAGGTGCCTGCCATGGTGCTCGCCTGCGTCGCCAAGCAGCTCGGCCTGGAGCCGACCGCCTCGCCGGGTACGGCGGCGGCGAGGCTTCGTTCTCATGCTGCTCGATCACTCGTTGCAGGGCCTCGATCGAGCGCGGTGGGTGAGTGCGCCGGGTGACGAGTACCGTGGTGAGCTCGGGACCGGCGAAGGCCAGCAAGGGCTTGGTCCGCCCGGCGTGGTAGCTCAGCACGTTGCGGTGGCGGCGGAGCAGTTGGCCCGCCAGCGTCAGGGTGACGGTGTTGCGGCTGCTCAGGACAGCGGCCAGGACGTGATGGCGGTGGTCGAGAGTGCCGAAGCCGGGGTTGCGGCCGCGCCTGTCGCGGTCCTCGCGCCAGGTGCTTCAGCTGTCCCTGTCGACGTATTTCGCGCGGCACCGCCGAGAACCGATTGGCGCTGGTGGACCTGGCGACCGGTGCGGTCACGCCGGTGATGGGGCCGCTGGCCCCCTTCGCTCACGTCGTGCTGTCTGCCAAGTACGTCGCCTGGTACTCGTCATACGGAGCCGATGGGACGGTATCGGCGGGACAGATCCACGTCGTGTCCCGCTCCGCCCCCGCCGGAACTGAGAACACGATCGAGGTCCCGGCGGTGCCGCTGGGCAGCGGGTACATCAGCACCGAGCGGCTCATCCTGCGGATTCCGGGTGCAGGGTCATGGCGTCGTACAGCGGCGACCCGGCGGCGTGCCTGACGCGGCCGATCTCCTCGTACCCCCACCGGGGGTAGGCGGAGCGGGCGGGTTCGTTGTCGATGATGCACGTGAGCGTCGTCCAGGGCTCCGCGCGGCCGATCACCATCTCGTCGTGCAGGCGCCGACCGATGCCCATGTTCTGGTACAGCGGGAGCGTCATCAGTTCCCGCAGCCAGAACACCTCTCCGCGCTCGGCTGCCTGAACGACCTCCGTGGGCCGGGCGCCGCTGAGGGATACCCACCAGGCGCGTTCGGGGTCGAGGGTGACGCCGTGAACGTATCCGGCGAGGGTGCCGTCCTCCAGGCGCGCGGTGACGACTTCGAAACCCGGCATGTCGAACGCGGCGTACAGGCGGTTGATGTAAGTGGGCTCGGCGAAGAAGGGGTCGCCGATGTACGGGGCGACGTTGTAGACGTCGGCGTATACGGCGATCAGCTCGTCCGCGATTTCCTTTGCCTCACCGGGGGTGTGGCGACGCAGGGACAGGCGCGGGACGCTGGTGGTCATGCCGTGCTCCTCTCAGGCGGTGTGCAGTTTCAGCAGCTCGACCGTGTCACGCGCCGGACCGTTTCCCTTGCTGTACGGCTTCAATCCGTCTCGGACGACGACGAGTTGTCGACGGTTGCGGGTGGAGGCCATCCCGCCGTCGATGAGGCGCAGAGACTCCTGGGCGGCGCTGACGCTGCGGTCCAGGTCCCGGTTCTGGACGGCTGCACCAGCGAGGCGGGCCAGGCACATGCCGCGGTTGCGGGAGTGCTCGATGTCCTGGAGGGTTGCGGAGCGCTCCAGGAGCCGGACGGCACGCCGGTGCTGCCCGAGATCCGAGCGGCACATCCCTTCCAGACAGACCAATTCCGCTTCGTTGAGGAACAGCGCCCATTCCGGATCTTGGTCACTGACGCCCCGGTCGAACGCGCGCCACGCGCGCTTGATGGCGGTGGAGGCATTCAGCTCGTCACCCATCCGCGCGTAGCCCTGGGCAGCGCGAATGGCCACGAGCGCAGTCACCCGAGGCGGCGCGGACCAGGCGGCAGTGTGCTGCTCGGCGAGCCGTGCGAACCGTACGGACTCGCGGGGCTTGTCCAGGTCGACGGATTGCCGGGCCATGTTGGACAGGGTGCGGGTCGCCAGCGGTTCGTCGCCTTCGAGGAGCGCCGTGTTCAGCGCCTCGGAAAAGTACACGCGGGCCTCGTGCTGCCTGTCCGCGTCGTAGCAGAACCAGCCCAGTGACGTGGTGAGCTGCCCGGCGATCTGGTGCAGCTCCTGCCCGATCTCCTTGGAGTAAATTCCCACGCCGATCAGGTGCTCGACCCACATCAGATGGGAGCGTGCCGAGCGCCACAGTCGATCACCGCCGAAGCGCTGATCGATGGCGTCCAGATCGGTGGCGGTCTCCTTCAGTACCTGGACGTCGGCTTCTTCAACTTTGACTTCCGAACTTCCGGGGCGGGCGGAGGCAGGGGAAGGGGTGAGCCAGGGGAGGCCGACGGCGGCACCGGCCCCAGCAGCAAGAGCTTCGCGTCGGTTCACGGGCTGGATGATCTCCTGTTCGACAGCGGGGGCGTCAACCCCCAGCGTCGCCGGAGGTTGGAAGCCCAGGTATTCGGGGCCCTTGCCGAACGCGGCCCGCAGAGCTGTCGCGTAGGGCGGCTGCGGCCAGCCGGGAGACGTGGATTCCCACCGACGGTAGGTGCGGTGGCTGACCATGAAGCCGCTGTCTCGCAGTGCTTCTCTCCCGACGGAGCTGACTTCCTCTGCGGCGCGCTCCTGGCTGAACCAGCCTTTTGAGATGCGCGCCGCGAACAGAGCCTCATTGCCTGGCTTCCTCGCCACCGGTCCCCCTGACGCGTAGTACCTCACCCACCGTAGGGCCCAACAGGCGTGTAATGCGGTTGGTAGCGGGAAAAACCGGTCGGCCGGCCATCCTGGGACGCTGGATGGCCGGTAGATGGCCGCTTCATGACCTGGAGCCAGGCGCGTTCGTGCAGTGCACTGTGACTGCCGCCAGTGCGGCCAGCCGACCCCGTCCTCATCCCCCCGCGGGCGGGGTCTGCTCACCCATCCCCAACTGAGGCATGACGGTGGCCAGAGCAGGAACCACACAGGTGGCCGGATCAAGCACGGAACCCGCACGATGCCCCGGGACGGAGTCGCTCGTTCTGCCGCGTGAGCCGGCGTCCTCGCCGGCCGCCCGCCACTTCGTGCACGGTGTGCTCAGGGACTGGGGGCTACCCGGGATCGAGGACGAGCCCGCGCTGGTCGTGACCGAGCTGGGTCACAACATGATCGAGCACACACACCGATTGTGCGGGTCACCGTTCGCCGTGTGTCGCTGGGGACGGTCCGGGTGGGCATCACCGCCAGGGGCTGGCGTTTGCCCTTACCCCGGGCCATTGTCTGTTGGACACCGGCAGGCGGGGGCTGGTCCTGGTGGACGCCTGACGAAGGCATGGGGTTGTACGACGTGGCCGTGGGCGAAACGCATGTGGGCTGGCCTGGATGTGCCCGATGCCGCCAACGCGGCCTCGGGGGCGCCGAGATGACGCACCAACTCGTGGACTCCCCCGCCTTGCCGATCGCGAAGTGGCTGCCCGGCTGCGCGGCGTGGGACCGGAAACGGGTATCGGCCGAGTGGGATGAGACGGGAATAACCCTCCTGCGGCCCGCGGGGAAGTTCTTCCCGATCAGCATCTCCCTGCTGATCGTCGAGGCCGCTGCCGACACCATCGGCCCCACCGAGGTGGATACCTACCTGGCCGAGGCACTGCATGGCGCGCCCTTCATCCGCTGCAACAACGGTCGATGGGTGTACGTCCTCGTCGAGCCGGTAGCGGCTCGTGACTGGGATGTCGCCGACGCGGGGTGCCTCGGCGAGGAGACCGACCTCGGCGTACCGTGTCCGGACCTCGTCGGGGCACCGAGGCCGTACGGCGTCGTACTGGGCGGTGCCGATGGCCGGGCCGGGCGCGCTGGGGACGAGGACGACGGTGACCCAGCTCGTCGCCTAAGGCCGTTACAGGATGGCGAAGCAGGAGGGGACGCCATGACGGTCGCCGCCCAGCGCACGATCGACGTCACCGAGGTGAGGAAGGTCTACGAGGCAGCATTCGTGCGCACGTCGGCCGACGGAGCGAGGTCGATGCGCGACCAAAGCGAGGAGCCCGTTCGGCTCCTGCTCCTTGAGGTATGGGCGATGAGGCCGGTCGTCGAGGGTGCACAGGACAGTCTCTTGGAGGTCGTCTTGCGCCGCGCGAAGGAGGTCCTGGCCGAGGAGCCTGCGCAGGGCACCGTGGCGGGCGCGCGCCAGGTCCACGACTTGGCTACGTCCAGTCGCGCTCTGCTGACCCCGACGAGGTATCCGAGTCTGCTCACCCAGACGCCCCCCGGACGCGGCGAGCACACGGGGAGAGTTGCCCCATGGTTTCCCGCAGCCAGGTCGCCGCACGGCCGGTGGTGTGCGCCACCCTCCTCGGGCTGCTGCTCACCAGCGTGTGACGCCCGCCGACTCCGCCCCCGACCACGCCGCCCCCGTCCCTGATTGCTCAAGTATGCGAAGGAATTTCATGTCCGACCGTGTGTCCCCCACTCGCCCGGTCACGCACCGGCGTGACCAGCGGCGCAGTCCCTTGGTGGATCGCTTCCTACTCGAACAGATACGTGTTGCCGTAGCCGTCTCTGTCCTGGTCAGCTTGGTGTGGCAGGGCTCGGTCGTCATCGCCTGGCGGGTCCTGCCGCTCACGACTGGGCAGCTCATGGGTGCGCTCGGGGCCGGAGTGGCGGTGTCCGTACTCGTTTGCGCATACCGGTCTCAGGCGGCGGCAACAGCTGTGCACCGGGCCCAGGCCGCGACACACGCAGCCGAATTGCAACAGGTCACAACCGCAGTGGCCGCTGTCGAGAAATCGGTGATCTGGACGGCTGAAGAGCTGTGCCGGGGGAATCGGCCGCCGGTACCTGACGGTGCGCGAGTGGCGGAGCATACGGGTGCGGTGTCCGAGATTGTGGGGCAGCTGAGCGAGTTGCAGTCTCAGGCCGCAGCGGCGCTGGTCCGCGTGCATGAGGAGTCGCAGTCTGCGGTGCTGCTGGGCATGGTGCGGCACTTGTCGCGGCGTGAGCATGCCCTCGTAGAACGAGCGCTGCGTGAGCTGAATGCTCTGCAGAAACTGACCGACGACCCGATGATGCTGAATCAGATGTTCACCATTGATCACCTGGTGACGCGGATGCGGCGCCTAGTGGAGAGCAAGGCAGTGCTGGGTGGGGAGTCACTGCGCAGCATCCGCGAGCCGATGAACGTGGAAACGCTGCTGCGTGGTGCGTGCTCCGAGGTCATGGCGTACGAGCGTGTTGAGCGGTCCGAGGGCGCGGCAGGCGTCGAGCTGGGCCTTCCTGGGCACGTGGGGCCGGACGTGTCCCATGTGCTGGCAGAGCTGATCGAGAACGGGCTCGAGTTCTCCGACCCGAGCAAAAAGGTTCAGGTTCGGGCGGAGAGGGTGGCGGCTGGACTCGCCATCGAGGTCGAGGACCGCACGATGCTGATGACACCCGAACTGCGGGCTCGGGTGAACGACCTGCTGGCCAATCCGGACGCGGTGGATGTCAGTGCCCAGATCAGGGACGGGCAAATCGGGCTGCTCACGGCTGCGAAGATAGCCCGTCGGCATGGCCTGGCCGTCAGGCTGTCGCCGAACGTGACGGGCGGTGTGACTGCGATGGTGGTCGTCCCGACCCGACATCTCGTCGCGCTGCGGAAGCCCGCAGCCGCACCAGCCTCAGGGGAGCGCCCCGCACCCGCTCCTCCCCGGTCGGCCCCCGCACCCGCAGGCGTCGGGCCCGTGCAGGCGCATCGGAGCGCACCCGTATCCGCAGCCACCGCCCCCGCGGACTCCTCTCTTTCCGTCCCGGGTGTCGGGGGATCTGCGGGCGCGCCGCCACTGCCGCAGCGCACGCCCACGCGGATTCCTCTTTCCGATGCAGCGCCCCAGCCCCAAATCCCGCCGTCGGCGTCCCGGGCCGGTATGGCTGCCGCGTTCCACAAGGGCAGGCAAGCCGCGCGGGCCTCGGCGCCGCCGGCTGACGATCGCGGTGGCCAGCCTCCTGCGCACGCCTGAATCCCCCCACCCCTGGCCTCCTGGAACCGGGGGCCTCATTTCGCATGGAGCAGACCCCTTATGACCACCTATGACATGTCTGATACGGCCGATGCGCCCACCAGTACCGATCCGAGGGATCAGATTGCCTGGCTGCTGAAGGATTTCGCCAGCCAGATCCCGGGCGTCATTCATGCTCTGCTGTTGTCTCGGGACGGCTTGAGGCTGCTGGACAGCGGCATGAACAAGAACTGGGCGGACACCACGGCCGCCGCGCTGTCGGGCCTGGCCTCGCTGGCGAAGAACATCGAGGGACCCGACAGCAAGCGGCGGCCGGTGAGCCAGCTCATGTTCGAGCGGGACGACGCACTGTTCTTCATCCAGACCGCAGGCCCCAGCCTCGTCTTTGAGGCCCAGCTCGGTAGGGCGCGGGAGGACGTCGACACCGTGCTCGGTGTGATCGCCCTCCCGGACGCCGATGTCGGCACGGTCGGCTACGAGATGGAACGCCTGATCCATCGGTTTGCGTCCTACATGACCATTCCTGTGCGCCATCCTGATGCGAGCGGCGATGTCCGATGATTCCGCACCCCCGGTACATGCCGTTGACCGATGAGGATGCCGAGTCCCACGAGTCCTCGGCGGTGCGTAACTACCTGCTGACCGGTGGCCGCACCCAACCGCGCCACAGCCTCAGCCTGGAGACGGTATTGGAGGCCGGGCTCGGAAGGCCGGGCCCGAGCCTGCCCGAGGAGTGCGGGCGGATTCTCGTCCTGTGCCAGCAGCGGCGCCGCTCGGTCACAGAGCTGGCCGGCACCCTCCAGCGCCCGGTGAGCGTGGTGCGCATCCTCATCTCTGACCTACTGGACGCCCGTGTCCTGCGGGTGCCCGTCGCCGCCGTCGACACCGAATCCCCTGACCCGACCCGACAACTGTTGGAGGCATTGAGTGCCGGTCTCAAAGCCAAGTGGCCCGACGCCGTCTCCTCCTCCCGTGCTGGCTGACCCGGCCCCGGGCGCCGGTGGCGCCGCCGCCGTCAAGATCGTGATCGCGGGAGGGTTCGGCGTCGGCAAGACCACCATGGTCGGTTCCGTCAGCGAGATCGAGCCGCTGAGCACCGAGGAGTACCTGACAACAGCCAGCACACCCATCGACAGCCTGCATGGGGTGGAGGCGAAGGAGACCACCACGGTGGCCTTCGACTTCGGCCGCCGCACCTTGGACGTGCCGGAACCTCTGGGTGAGCTGGAGATGTTCCTCTTCGGCACACCCGGCCAGAACCGGTTCGTCGACCTGTGGCGCGACCTGTCCCGCGGTGCGGTCGGCGCGATCGTCCTGGCCGACACCCGCCGCCTGGAGGACAGCTTCACCGCGGTCTCCTTCTTCGAGCAGATCCGTCTGCCCTTCATCGTCGCCCTCAACGAGTTCGACGGCGCCTACCGCTACGACCCGGGTGATGTGTGCGTCGCCCTCGGCCTTGCCCCGGAGATCCCCCTGGTGTGCTGCGACGTCCGGGTTCCCTCCCAGGCCGCCGGGGTCCTGCTCACCCTCGTCCGCCACGCCCTGTCCTACCTGCCGACCCCGTCCATCCGCCCCACCACACTTCAGGACGCCTGATGACCGACTGCCCCCACGCGCCCCGCACCCCGTCGTCCACGCTGCTGACGGGCCAGACCATGCGCTTACTGCCCGCCCATCCGGAGAGCAGCGTGATCGTCCCGCTCTCGGGCGCCATCCACCCAAGCGGCGACATGGTCAGTGGTGAACAAGCACGTGCGGCTGTCCAGCAGGCGGCACGCGTGGAGATGATCCAGCGACTGAGCATTCCCACCGAGGCCAGCGACTTCTTCGACGAGGTCGCGACCCACATGGCGGACCGCACCGGCTTCCTGTACGGGATGGTCAATCTGTTCCTGGACGAGCAGACATTCATCGGCCTGCACAATCCCCCGGCCGCCAGCGGATACCCCGCCGTCGACCGGACCATGAGCCGCGACCACGGCTGGTGCCCCGAAGTCATCGACCGCCAAAAGGCCCTGCCGCTGCCCAACGTCCACGCATACCACCGCTTCAGCAGCAACCGCGTCGTGGACGCGATCGGCATCCAGTCCTATTTCGGCGCGCCCCTCATCCACGACGGTGTCGCGGTGGGAACCGTGTGCGTCATCGACCCCGAACCGCGCCCCCTTGCCGAGGCCGTCCGCCTGCGTGATCTCGTCAACGACACCCGGCAGACGGTCATGAAGGCCATCACCGCCCACGCGCCCAGCCGGTAAGGCCGCCCGCTCACCCTCCTCTCCGGGAGCACCAGCTGCGGATCCGGCCGCACACGCCTTGACACTGACACAGGGATAAGGAAGTCGACCATGCCCACCACGCTGCCCACCGCCCTCCGGCCCTACCTCACCCCCGTCCACGAGAGGCTGTGGCAGGAGGCCGACGCGTTCGCTGCGGAGCATGTCGCACCGCGCGTGAAGCACATGGAAGCCATGCTGGGCAAAGTCGAGCGGAAGACGGCCGAGCTCATGGGCGCCCGCGGCTGGTTCGCCATCACCGTGCCTGCGGCCTACGGAGGGTTGGCGAAGGGCCATGTTGCCAAGACGGTGCTGATCCACCGCATCGCCACGGTGTCCGGGGCCGCGGCCGCAATCTTGCAAGCCAGTCAGATACCGGTGGGCGCGCTGGTGCACTGGGGCAGCCACGAGCAGAAGAGGCTGTGGCTGCCCCAGGTAGCCGACGGCACCGTGCTGCCTTCGATCGCGGTGACGGAGCCGGCGATGGGTGGGCAGATCGGTGGCATGCAGGCCGTCGCAGAACGGGATGGCGATACCTGGGTGATCACCGGCAGTAAGGTCCACATCGGCAACAGCCACCTGGCCGGCGTGCACGTCGTCATCGCCCGCACAGCCCCGCTCGAAGTGCCTGCGTCCCGGGCCCTGACCGCCTTCCTCGTCGAGCGCAACCGCCGCGGCCTGACTGTCCGACCACACCGGCCGGGCCTGGGCCTGCACGGTTTCTCCTGCGGCCGCCTCGACCTGACCCGTGTCCGCGTCCCCGTGGCGAACGTACTCGGTGACGTCGGCCAGGGTCTGAACGTCGCCCAGTCCAGCAGCATCCTGTACGGCAGACCCAACCTGGCCGCCGTCAGCCTCGGTCTGCACGAGGCGATCGTGCAGACCACCAGCCGGTATCTCAAGCATCGCCCCCGCTACAGCGGCGCCCTGTCCGACCTGGCCGTCGTCCGGGACCGGATCGGGGACATGGAAGCCCGGCTCCGGGCGGCCCGGATCCTCACTTACCAGGCTGTTCATCTCCTCGACCACGACCTGCCCTGCGACACCGACCTCATCAACTCCAAATACCTCGGCCACCAATGGGCCGGGCGCTCCGGGCGGGACGCGATGGAACTGCACGGCGCCCAAGCCCTGGACGCTGGCTATCCGATGGAGCGGCTGTGGCGCGACATCCAGCACACTCATCCGCCCGCCGGCACCGGCGACTTCCAGCGAATACACCTGGCCAAGGCCGCCCTGCAGGAAGATCCCATCGAGTGGTCCGTGCAGCTGGCCGCCCAAACGGCCTGGTCGCCACAGGACGCAACCGTCGCATAGATCTGCCCGGTTGCGGACTCCGCCAGGCACAACTCAGGGCGCGTAGAGGCTCGCGACGTGTCGCCGACCTTGACGCGGGAGAGTCCGGGTCTGTCAAACGAACGGCCCTGTCTCACTTTCGGTGGTGACGCAGAGTGCTGCTATCCGAGGAGGATGTGGTGCCGAAGCAGGGCGAAGCCTGCTCGTCCGTGCATTTGGCGCGCGATCCGCTTGGTCTTGGTGTTGACGCCCTCGATGGGGCCGTTGCTGTACGGAAGCGTGAGCCCGGCGATCATGGCGTCGAGGTCCCGGTCCAGGCCCCGGGTGAAAGCATGTACCTAAGGCAAGTCGGCTGCTCGGACCTGGGCGATCCAGCGCGTGAGCGCGTCGGCGTTGTCGGCGTGCGGCGTAAGGAGCGGCGCGACCAGCCCGCGTGGCGGACGCATCTCCACCGCCGTCCTGCGCGACGCCACGCACTGGGACGACGTGGTCACCAAGCCGGGCTACGAGCACCTGCGCCGCCATGACCTCCGGCACACCGGACTGACCTGGTTCGCCGACGCCGGAGTCCAAGTACACGTCCTGCGCAGGATCGCCGGCCACGGGTCACTGACCACCACCCAGCGCTACCTGCACCCGGACGTACACAAGATCACAGCCGCCGGGGCCGCGCTCTCCGCACACTTCAGCGTGCTCCGCGCACCACGCTCGCTGCCGAGCCCGATCGTCGTGACCCGCTGACCCCGGTCAAGGACGCCGGTCCCCAGCTGGTCCCCAAGAATGATCAAGGGCCGGTTTCGGATGCCTCCGAAACCGGCCCTGACCTGCGACTGTCTCCAGTCGGGACGACAGGATTTGAACCTGCGACCCCTTGACCCCCAGTCAAGTGCGCTACCAAGCTGCGCCACGTCCCGGTGCGCTGTCCGCGGTGTTCCGCGTGATCGCGCCGACAGAACTTTACCTCACGTCGGGGGCTGCCCCGACGGGGACGGGCGGCGGGGGGACAATCGGGGTATGAACGACGCATCGGAGACAGGCGCGGGCCGGGCGCGCGACCGGGACACCGAGGGGCGGGCCCGCAACGCTCGGCCACGGGACGGGCTGGGGCGGCCGCTGCCGTACGGGGCGCCGGGCGTGGCGCGGCAGCCGGAGGGTGTCGTGCGCACCCCGCAGGACACCGTCGGCGAGGCCCAGGCGCTGCTGGACGCCGGACAGCCGTTCCATGCGCACGAGGTCTTCGAGGACGCCTGGAAGTCGGGGCCGGACAAGGAGCGTGCGCTGTGGCGCGGGCTCGCCCAGCTGGCGGTCGGCCTCACCCACGCGGCCCGGGGCAACGCGACGGGCGGTGCCCGGCTGCTGCGACGCGGTGCCGCGGCGGTCGAGGGGTGGGCGGCCGAGACCGGCGAGCACCGGCCGTACGGCATGGAGGTGGCCCGACTGGTCGCCTGGGCAAGGGAGTCGGCGTCGGTCGTGGAGCGCGAGGCGGCTGCGGTGGACGCACAGGCGTGGGCGCCCCGGCTGCTCGGGGAGCGGCGGTAGGCGGGGGTGTGCGCGGGTCCCCGGTGCCGTACGGCAGACTCGGGGGCGTGCGAACGATTCATGTCATCGGTATCGGAGCGGGCGACCCCGACCAGCTGACCCTGCAGGCTGTCAAGGCGCTGAAGAGCACGGACGTGTTCTTCGTGCTCGACAAGGGCGAGGTGAAGTCCGACCTCGTGCAGCTGCGCCGTGACATTCTCGACGCGCATCTGCCCGAGGGGACGTACCGGCTGGCCGAGGCGTGCGATCCCGAGCGTGACCGGGCCGCGGGCGGCAGCGCCTACTCCCCCGCCGTCGGTGACTGGCGCTCGGCGCGCGCCGACATCTACGAGCGGCTCATCGCCGAGGAACTGGGCGAGGACGACACCGGCGCCTTCCTCGTCTGGGGCGACCCCGCGCTCTACGACAGCACGCTCGGCATCCTGGAGGAGATCCTGGAGCGCGGCACGGTGACGTTCTCGTACGACGTCGTCCCGGGGATCAGCAGCGTCTCGGCACTCGTCGCGAAGCACCGCACGGGGCTCAACCGGGTGGCCCGGCCCGTGCAGATCACCACGGGGCGCCGCCTGGCGGAGGGCTTGCCGGAAGGCGTCGACGACGTGGTCGTGATGCTCGACGCCCACCAGACCTTCCGGCAGTACGCGGACCAGGACATCGACATCTACTGGGGCGCGTACATCGGCACACCGGACGAGATCCTCGTCTCCGGTCCCCTGGCCGAGACGGCGGAGCGCATCGAGCGGCTGCGGGCCGAGGCCAGGGAGCGCAAAGGCTGGATCATGGACACGTATCTGCTGCGCAGGAATCCGCGGGACTGAGCCGGACCGGCCGGTCACCGAGGAGCGAGCCCCAGCCGGGCGAGTGCCGCGGACACGTCCGGTACGGCCGTGACGCCCGTGGGCAGGGGCGGACGCCGTACGACGACCACCGGGACCCCCTGTTGCCGCGCCGCGGTGAGCTTGGCCGCCGTCGCCGCTCCCCCGCTGTCCTTCGTCACGAGCACCTCGATGCGGTGCTCGCGCAGCAGCGCGGTCTCGTCCTCGACCGTGAAGGGCCCCCGGGCGAGCAGCACGTCGGTGTGCGGCGGCAGGGGCGGCCCGGGCGGCTCCACCGACCGTACGACGAAGTGGAGGTCCGTCAGCCGGGCGAAGGCTGCGAGGCCGAGCCGGCCGGTGGTGAGGAACACCCGTCGGCCGAGTCGCGGCAGCAGCGCGGCCGCGTCGGCGAGCGAGGCCGCCTCGTGCCAGTGGTCGCCGGGGCCCGCACGCCAGCCGGGGCGGCGCAGCACCACGGCGGGGACACCGGTGGCCGCGGCGGCCTCCGCGGCGTTCGCGGTGATCTTGGCGGCGAACGGATGCGTGGCGTCGGCCAGCGCGTCCACGCGGTGTTCGCGAAGCCACGCCGCCAGCCCCTCCGCACCCCCGAACCCGCCGACGCGTACGTCCCCGTCGAGCGTCCCCGGCCGTGACACCAGCCCGGCCAGGGACGTGGTCACCCGCACGCCGGAACGGGCCGCGAGCGAGGCGGCCAGTTCACGTGCCTCGGTGGTACCGCCGAGGACCAGGACATGGAGGGACATGGCCATGAGAGTACGGGCTGCCCGGACGCCCTCCGACCGCGACCGCACGGCGCATGGGCGCCCGGCTCGCTAGGGTCCTGACATGGATGCAGTGCGCGCCGTCCTCATCGACATCGACGGGGTCCTCACCGTCTCGTGGCAGCCGCTGCCGGGCGCGGTGGAGGCGCTGCGGGAGATCCGCGCGTCGGGTCTGGCCGTCGCCCTGGTCACCAACACGACGTCCCGCACCCGCGCGTCGGTCGCCGACACCCTCTCGGGTGCCGGTTTCCCGGTGTCCGCGGAAGACATCCTCACCGCGCCCTCCGTCACCGCCCGGTATCTCGCCGACCACTGTCCGGGAGCGCGGTGCTCGCTGCTCAACAGCGGTGACATCCGGGCGGACCTGGTCGGGGTCTCAGTCGTCGACGACGAGGCGGACCAGGTCAGTGCCCCGGACGTCGTGCTCCTCGGCGGGGCCGGACCCGAGTTCGACTACACGGCGCTCAACCGCGCCTTCGGCCATCTTCAGCGGGGTGCGCGGCTGGTCGCCATGCACCGCAATCTGTACTGGCGCACGGACCAGGGGTTGCAGCTGGACTCGGGGGCGTTCCTGCTCGGGCTGGAGCAGGCCGCGGGGGTCGTGGCCGAGGTCACGGGCAAGCCGTCGCCCGCGTTCTTCGAGGCGGCGCTGGCCCGCCTCGGGGTCGGCGCGGGCCAGGCGCTCATGGTCGGCGACGACATCGAGAACGACGTCCTCGCGGCCCAGCGTGCCGGGATCACCGGGGTCCTCGTCCGGACCGGCAAGTACCGGCCGGAGACTTACCGGGCCGCAAGCGGCGAGCCCGACCACGTCCTCGACTGCTTCACGGACCTTCCCTCGCTGCTGCGCTAGTGCTGCGACCGGCGCGGCGGTCCCGTTCAGCGCAGCAGCAACTGGGCCGCGCCCACCACGGTGGCCACGATCACCAGTTGCTCGAAGAGACGCTGGTTGATCCGGTCGAGCGCCCACCGACCGATGAACGCCCCCGGCACCACGAACACCGCGAGCGCCGCGTCCAGCAGCAGCGAGCGGCCGTCGATCAGGCCGAGGCCCGCGCTGAACGGCAGCTTGGAGACGTTGACGATCAGGAAGAAGAAGGCCGAGGTGCCAAGGAAGCCCAGCTTCCGGAAGCCCGCGGACAGCAGGTACATCGACATCACCGGGCCGCCGGCGTTCGCGACCATCGTGGTGAAGCCGCCGAGGACGCCGTAGGAGCGGGCCTTGATCCGGCCGGCGCGGGTGGTCACCGCGTCCGGGTCCTCCTCCCGGTCGGCGGTGCGACGGCGCCACACCGTGACCGCCGTCATCAGCAGCAGGATCGCGCCGATCGACGTCCGTACGACCCCGTCGTCCGCCCACACCAGGAACAGGGTGCCCAGGACGACGCCCACGGCGACCGCCGGGAACAGGCGCCACAGGGTGGGCCAGTGGGCGTGCCGCCGGTAGGTGAGGACCGCGAGGACATCGCCGACGATCAGCACGGGCAGCAGGACACCGGTGGAGGCACGGGCGGGCAGGACCGCGGCGAAGACCGCGAGGCTGATGGTGTTGGCGCCGCTCACGGCGGTCTTGGAGAAGCCGACGAGCATCGCCGCGACGGCCAGCGCGACGAACCCCCAGGCCGATATGTTCCAGAGCGACATCGTGTTCATGCGGGGGCCGATCCTCCGGCCGCGTCGGATGCGTCCCGCCGGAGGGTCCGGTCCGGGGTGCCCGGCCCTGGCCGCAGGGCCGCCGCCGCCCGAACTCCCGCTCGCGGCGCGGGGATGGCCGTACGCCCGGCGGTGGGCATCACAGGCTCCTGTCCGACGCGCCGAGCCAGCGGTCGTCCTGGAACTCGGCGGGGATCCCGTCGCTCCACGGATCGATGGCGCGGCTCTCCAACTCCTCGAACCACCGGTCCCGTTGGGACTCGGGGAGCCGCTGCCCGCACCACGGACAGAAGTCGATACCGATGCTCGCCGTACCGCCGTCGTGGACGACGAGCCCGTACTCCTGGAACCTCGCGGTGAACAGGATCAGCGCGTCCGGGCAGGTGAAGGCGTCGTCGTGCCGTTCACAGCGCCGGTTCACCTGTTCCGTCATCGCCGCACAGCAGTGTCGGGTCATCGCCTCGGCTTCTCGTCGATCGTCGTGTCGTCGCAGTAGATCATGGCCTCGACGATCGCCGACCGGGGGCCGTGCTCTCCGCCGTCCACCGGCCCACCGGCACCGTGCCGGGCGCGGGGCAAGGCGCTACGGGCGTTCCACGAGCACCGTGCTGCCCTGCCCGACGCCCACGCACATGGTGGCGAGCCCGCGGGCGGCCCCGGTGCGGCGCATCCGGTGCAGCAGGGTCGTCAGGATGCGTGCGCCCGAGCAGCCGAGCGGGTGCCCGAGGGCGATGGCGCCGCCATCGGGGTTGACCAGCTCCGGGTCGATGCCGAGACGGTCGACGCAGGCGAGGGTCTGGGCGGCGAACGCCTCGTTGAGCTCGGCCTCCTCGACGGAGCCGATCGTCCAGCCGACCCGGGCGAGGGCCTTCTCGGTGGCGGGGACGGGACCGATGCCCATCACGTCCGGGTGGACGCCGGCCGAGGCGCCCGCGACGTAGCGGCCGAGGGACTCCAGGCCCAGTTCGTCGAGGGCTTCCTCGCTGACGAGGAGGAGTCCGGCGGCACCGTCGTTCATCGGTGAGGCGTTGCCCGCGGTGACGGTGCCGTCCTCGCGGAAGACCGGCCTGAGGCGAGCGAGTTTCTCGTACGAGGTGTCCTCGCGGACGCTTTCGTCGGCGGCGACCACGACCCCGTCGGGCCTGGTCACGGGCAGCAACTCGCTGTCGAACCAGCCGTTCTTGCGGGCGTCCGCGGCCCGGCGGTGGCTGCGCAGCGCGAACTCGTCCTGGCGGGCGCGTTCGATCCCGTACCGCTCCGCGACCTCCTCGGCGGTCTCCCCCATGGACAGCAGTCCATGGAGGTCCTTCATCGCGGGGTTGACCAGGCGCCAGCCGAGACGGGTGTCGGCGGTCTCCATACGGTGCGGCAGTACTTCGTCGGGGCGGGGCAGCACGAAGGGGGCGCGGCTCATGGACTCGGAGCCGCCCGCGAGCACGATGTCCGCCTCGCCCGCGGCGATCGTGCGGGCGGCGGCCGTCACCGCCTCCAGGCCGGAGGCACACAGCCGGTTGACCGTGGCGCCCGGGACGGATGCGGGCAGCCCGGCGAGAAGGACGGCCATCCGGGCCACGTTGCGGTTGTCCTCGCCGGCCTGGTTGGCGGCGCCCCAGTAGACGTCGTCGATACGGGCCGGGTCGAGACCGGGCACCTGTGCGACCAGGTCGCGGATCACCGCTGCGGCGAGGTCGTCGGGCCGTACGGAGGACAGGGCGCCGCGCAGCTTGCCGATGGGGGTGCGGCGGGCTGCCGCGAAGTGGACGGTACGCACGACGGGACTCCTGATCGACCTCAACCATTAATTAGCACCGCTAGTTTTGAACTATAGACCGCGGACGCCCCGCCGGGAAGCTCCCAGACCTTGTTCCCGGGCGCGCTCCTGCCGGGTTTCACCCCATCCGCCCCGGGCACCCGGGCGGCCATGGAGTGGTTGCGGCACGCGGCATGCCTGGGCGAGGACCCCGATCTGTTCTTCCCGGTGGGGTCCACAGGGCCCGCGCTGGAGGAGACCGCCGCCGCCAAGCGCGTCTGCCGCCGCTGCCCGGTGATCGGCGAGTGCCTGGACTGGGCGCTGCGCAGCGGACAGACGGCGGGCGTCTGGGGCGGCACCGGCGAGCAGGAACGTGCCGAGTTGCTCCGGACCGCGAAAGACCGGACGCCAAGGACGCCGAGGACAAGGAGAAGCGCACGATGACCGTGGTGCACGGCACGCTGACCGAACCCGCACGCCGGGTCACGGGGGACGCCCTGCAGGAGACCCTGGTGGATCTGCTGGGGCTGTCACTCATCGGAAAGCAGGCTCACTGGAACATCGTCGGACCGAGGTTCCGTTCGATCCACCTCCAGTTGGACGAGGTGGTGGCAACGGCACGCTCGTACGCCGACACGGTGGCCGAGCGGGCCGCCGCGCTCGGCGTCCCGCCGGACGGCCGGCCGGAGACCGTCGCGTCCGCCTTCGGCCTGCCGGGCGTGAAGGACGGCCGGCTGCGCGACACGGATGTCGTACGGCTGATGGCGGAGTCGCTTCAGACGGCGATCGGACGGCTGCGCACACGGATCGACACCACGGAGAAGGCCGATCCGGTCACCCAGGACCTGCTGATCGGCCTCACCGCGGAGTTGGAGAAGCAGCGCTGGATGTTCGACGCGGAGAACTGGCCGCGGGAGGACTGAACCGGAGCGGCCGGGCCCGCCGAGGACGGACAGGGCCCGGCCGCCGAGGGCGGAGAGGAGTACGCCATGACCGACGCCCTGGAGATGGACGCGCTGTGGGCCGAGTTCCACCGCGTGGTGAACATGACGTCCCAGGAACTGGCGGCCTGGCTGCGGGTCCGTGACGCGGGCGAGGACACCGAGCCGCTGCCCGAGCGGGCGGGCCCGCCGACCGGGCGGCTCGTCCTCGCGATCCTGCAGAAGCGGCGCACGGATCTGACCGACGACGACGTCCAGGTGATGTACGAGGTCGTGGACACCGTGACCGGCCGGCAGGACCTGGAGAGCGAGCCCGAGGCGGTGGACGACGAGCGGCGCCACCGGTTGATGACGATCGGCCATGACCCGCTCCGGCCGGGGAGGTGAGACCGCCGTGCCCCGCCGCGACACGGCGGACCGCGTCGTCGCGGAACTGGTCGGCGAGCACGGGCACACCTACGCCGAGGAGGCCGGCATCCCGCTCAAGGACACCCCGCAGCCGCTCTACCGGCTGCTGCTGATGGCCCTGCTGCTGAGCGCCCGCATCCGCACCTCGATCGCCCTCGAGACGGTGCGGGCGCTGCAGGACGCGGGTCTGCGGGATCCGCGGCGCATGGCCGGGGCCGACTGGCAGGAGCGCGTGGACGCGCTGGCGCGGGGCGGCTACCGGCGCTACGACGAGCGCACGGCCACCCAACTCGGCAACGGCGCAGAGCTGTTGACGGAACGTTGGGGCGGCGATCTGCGGCGGATGCGGAAGGAGGCGCACGGGGACGTTCCTGAGCTGCGCCGGTTGCTTCAGGAGATACCGGGGATGGGGCCGGCCGGTGCCGACATCTTCCTTCGGGAGGTACAGCGAGTCTGGCCGGAGGTGGGGCCCTATCTGGACGCCAAGGCCCTGTCCGGGGCGGAGCGGCTCGGCCTGCCCAAGGATCCGCAGCGGCTGGTGCGGCTCGCCGGGGACACCGAACCGGCGGTGCTGTCGGCCGCGTTGGTGCGCGCGGCCCTGGACGAGAACGTGGCGCAGGAGGTCCTGGAACACGCGGCATAGGGTCGTCGTCGACGCTGGGGCGACCGGTGGGTGAAGTCTTCTCCGAAGCGGCAGAAAGCGCATTCCCTCACAGCTTCGGCCGCTACGTTGGCCGTTACGTTTTGGCATGCGCGCAACATCATTCTCCCGTCACCCCAGGAGCCGTACCCCCATGCGCAGACTCCTCGCCACCCTCGCGGCGACGGCCGCCGTGTTCGGTGGACCCACCAGCGCCGCGCCCGCCGCGACGGCGGCCGGCTCGGGCACGTTCCGCGTGCTCACCTACAACGTCGCGGGCCTCCCCGAAGGCCTCTCCAGCGCCCCGACGCCCCGCCAGTCGAGCACGACGACGATCGGCGGGCGGCTCGGCCCGTACGACATCGTCCATGTGCAGGAGGACTTCAACTACCACTCCTACCTGTACGCCTCCGACACACACCCCTACCGCACGCCCACCAGCGGCGGGGCCGGCATCGGCAGCGGCCTCAACACGCTGTCCGGCCTGCCGTACGACACCGATGACTTCGAGCGCGTCCACTGGAACTCGTGCCAGTACGACTCGGGCGACTGTCTCACCCCCAAGGGCTTCACGTTCATGCGGGAACGGCTCGCCGAGGGCGTGTACGTCGACTTCTACGACCTGCACACCAACGCCGGTACGAACGACGGCGACCTGGCCTCGCGCGCGGACAACCTCAGCCAGCTGTCGGACTTCGTCCGCACCCACTCCGCGGGCAACGCCGTCGTGGTGATGGGCGACACCAACACCCGCTACACACGCTCCGGTGACACGATCGCGGAGTTCGCCGCGGCGGCCGGTCTCACCGACGCCTGGGTCCAGCTCGTGCGCGGCGGCACCCCGCCCGCGAAGGGCAGCGACGCACTGGTCTGCGACGAGAACGCGGTCACGAACAGCTGCGAGGTCGTCGACAAGATCCTCTACCGGGGCAGCAAGCTCGTCTCGCTGAACGCCACCTCGTACAACAACGAGCACGCGAAGTTCCTCACCGACGACGGGCTCATGCTCTCCGACCACGACCCGATCACCGCGACGTTCGGCTGGACGCGCAACTCCGCCTTCCAGCTCAGTGACCAGTTCGGCGGGCCGCACGGGGACTACTACAACGACATCGACAGCGTCCCGGCGGGCGCGCGCGCCACGAGCATCACCCTGCGCAGCGGCTCCCGTGTCGACCGTATCGGCCTGACACTGAGCAACGGCACCACGCTCGCCCACGGCGGTACCGGCGGCACGGCGTCGACCCTCACCCTGGGCAGCGGCGAGTACGTGACGAGCGCGCAGCTGTGCGAGGGCACGAACGCCGGCCACACGAGGATCTTCTACGCCAAGTTCACGACCAACCTCGGCAACAGCCTGGCGGGCGGCACCACGACGTCCGACTGCGTGACGCGTACGGCGCCCAGCGGCTGGCAGATCGCCGGATTCCACGGCCGCTCCGGCGACGAGGTCGACAAGACCGGCTTCATCTACACCCAGCGCTGACACCGCACGTCGTAGGGGGAGAAGGGCCGCTGCCGGATCCGGCGGCGGCCCTTCCTTGTGGCACATCCCGGAGCTCGGGTTAATCTTGCCGCCGTACCGGACACGGGGTGCCCCGCCAGGGGCTGAGATCACACCCGTCGAACCTGAACCAGTTCGTACTGGCGGAGGGATGTCTTTCATGCCTGTGGCGCATGTTCCCGGCGGGCTGCCCGCCGACAGCCGGCGAGCCGTCTTCGACGGCCGGATGCCCAGCGCTCCCGGCGATCTCCGGATCGAGGGGCACGGCATCGAACCGGTCCCCGAGACCCATCGCTACGGCGGCGCGGGCCGACTGTTCACGGTGTGGTTCGCACCCAATCTGACCATGACCGGTGTGTTCACCGGCACCATAGGCATCGCGCTCGGCCTGGACTTCACCACCGCGCTCGCCGCCGTCGTCCTCGGCACGGTGATCGGCGCGGTGCCCACCGCCTATCTGAGCACCTGGGGCAGCCGTACCGGCGCCGGGCAGCTTCCGCTCGCCCGGCTCGCGTTCGGGCGGGCGGTCGCGCTGCCCGGTGTGCTGCAGTGGCTGTCGTCGGTCGCCTGGGACGCGCTGATCGGGCTCTTCGGCGGGGACGCGCTGGCGCGGCTGTGCGGCTGGCCGTTCTGGCTGGGGGTCCTTGCCATCATGCTGGCGCAGGGGGCCCTGGGAGTCCTCGGCTACGAGGCCATCCACCGCCTCCAGATCGTCATGACCTTCGTGCTCGCGGCCGCTTTCGCGCTGATCGCCCTGCGGATGTCCGGCAGCGTCCAGGTGGCCGCGACAGGCAGCGCGCACGGCGCCGACCGGGCGGGCGCGTTCGTGCTGACCAGCACCATCGCGCTCAGTCTGGCCCTGTCCTGGGCCCCGTACGCCAGCGACTTCAGCCGCTATCTGCCGCGTGCCACGTCCCGTCCCCGGATGTTCTGGTGCACGCTGCTCGGGCTCGTGGTGTCCTACGTGGCCGTCCAGGCCCTCGGGCTGTGGGGCGCGTCCGCGCTGACCGACCAGACGGCCACCGGGGTGGACGCGCTGCTGGGCGGGGGCGCGGGGGGCGCCTTCGGGCTGCTGGCCGTGGCGCTCGCGGCACTGTGCAGCAACGCGATGAACGACTACAGCGGCTCGCTGGCACTGCAGACCGTGGGCGTACGCATACCGCGCCCGGCGGCGGCCGCGCTCGCCGTGCTGCTCGGCTTCCCGCTGGTGCTGTGGATGCACGCGGCCGACACGACGGCTCGCTTCCAGAACGTCCTGCTGTTCGTGAGCTACTGGATCCCCGGGTTCGTGGCGATCGTGGTCGTGGACTGGCTCGCCCGGCGCGGCACCCGCATCGATCTCGCGGCCGAGGCGGCCCGGCCCCGGCAGGCCTGGCCCCCGGTACTGGCGTTCGCCGTCGCCTTCGCCGCGGCGGTGCCGTTCATGGACACCGGCCTGTACGTGGGCCCGGTCGCCCACGCGCTGCACGGCGCCGACATCTCGTACTACGTGGCGTTCGTGGTGGCGCTCGCGGTGTACGCACCCCTGCGCGCCCGACAGCCCCGCGAAACCCGAGGAACCACAGAGACCCGAGAGGAGGGTCGCGCATGACCGCGCCACCCCGTGTGCTCACGATCGCCGGATCCGACTCCGGCGGCGGTGCCGGGATCCAGGCCGACCTCAAGACGATGCTGGCGCTCGGCGCCCATGGCATGAGTGTGATCACCGCGGTCACGGCGCAGAACTCCGTCGGGGTGCAGGGCGCCTGGGAGCTGCCCGCGGAGGCGGTCCGCGCGCAGTACCGCAGCGTCGTCGACGACATCGGCGTCCAGGCGGTCAAGACCGGCATGCTCGCCTCGCCCACCCTGGTCACGACGGTGGCCGACCTGCTCACCGACGTGGCGGCCCCGGTCGTCGTGGACCCGGTCAGCGTCTCCAAGCACGGGGACCGGCTGCTCGCCGACGACGCGCTGGACGCCGTACGCACCCGGCTGCTGCCGCTCGCCACGGTCACCACGCCCAATCTGGACGAGGTCGCGGAGCTGACCGGCCTCCGGGTGACCGACGAGCCCGGGATGCGGCGCGCGGCCGAACGCCTGCTGTCGTACGGGCCCCGATGGGTCCTGGTCAAGGGCGGTCATCTGCCCGGGGCGGCCGTGGACCTGCTCACGGACGGCCGAGCGGAGCACTGGCTGCGCGCCGAGCGCCACGACAACCGGCACACCCACGGCACCGGCTGCACGCTCGCCTCGGCCGTCGCGGTCGGGCTCGCCCAGGGCCTCCCGGTGCCCGAGGCGGTCCGCAGGGCCAAGGAGTACGTCACGGCGGCCATCGCGGCGGGCTTCGCACTGGGTGCCGGCATCGGGCCGGTGGACCACGGGTGGCGGCTGCGGGAGCTCGGGGGACGCTGACGGGGGCGGGTGACACAGGTGCCCGCGGCACCGCACGCCGAGGCGCGCTGACCAGCCTGCGTGCGGGAACCAGCCGTCCGGCCCCGCCTGCCGCAGTCGGCCGTGCGGTCCGGCGTGCCGTGGCCGGCCGTCGAGCCTGGTGTGATGGACCGGCTGGCCGGCCTGGTGTGATGGCAGGGCAGCAGCCACCCGGCTCAAGGCCCCGCTCCCCGCTCAAGGAAGGACCGCACCCTGAACACCCCGCTCGCCGAGGCCCTCTCCGTCCTCCTGCTCATCGCCGTGCTGGCCGGCGCGGTGATCCGTCCCTTCGGGCTGCCGGAGGCGGTCGTGGCGGTTCCCGCCGCCGGGATCGTGGTGGCGACCGGCGCACTCTCGCTGGACCACGCGCGGGCCGAGGCCGAACGCCTCGGGCCGGTAGTCGGTTTCCTGGCCGCCGTTCTGGTGGTGGCGCACTTCTGCGACGCGGAGGGACTGTTCCGGGCCTGCGGCGCGTGGATGGCGCGCTGGGCGGCGGGCCGTCCCGGCCGGCTGCTGACCGCCGTCTTCGCGCTTGCCTCGGTGATCACCGCCGTGCTCAGCCTGGACGCCACGATCGTGCTGCTCACCCCCGTGGTGTTCGCGACGGCGGCCCGGATGGGCGCGCGCGCGAAGCCGCATTTGTACGCCTGCACACATCTGTCGAACACGGCCTCGCTGCTGCTGCCCGTCTCCAACCTCACCAATCTGCTCGCGTTCGGCGCGGCCGGGCTGAGCTTCACCCGCTTCGCCGCCCTGATGGCCCTGCCGTGGCTGGTGGCGATCGGCGCCGAGTACGTGGTCTTCCGGCGCTTCTTCCGCCGTGACCTTGCGGCCGGTGCCACGGCCGAGGAGCCCGGTGAACCGCCGCAGCTGCCGCTGTTCGCGCTGGTGACCGTCGCCTGCACGCTGGCCGGGTTCGTGGTCGCCTCCGCGGTCGGCATCGACCCGGCGTGGTCGGCGCTGGGCGGAGCGCTGGTCCTCGCCGGCCGTGCGCTCGTCCGGCGCCGGGCCACCCCGCTCGCGGTGGTGCGGGCGGCGGCGCCGTCCTTCCTGACGTTCGTGCTGGCCCTGGGCGTCGTGGTGCGCGCGGTGGTCGACAACGGCCTCTCGGACGCCCTCGGCCGGCTGATCCCGGGCGGGACGGGACTGGCCGCCCTGCTGGGGCTCGCGGCGCTGGCCGCCCTGCTGGCCAACGTGATCAACAACCTGCCCGCGGTCCTGGTCCTGCTGCCGCTGACCGCCCCGTCCGGGCCCGGCGCGGTGCTCGCCGTGTTGCTCGGGGTGAACATCGGCCCCAATCTGACCTACGCGGGATCCCTGGCCACGCTGCTGTGGCGGCGCATCGTCCATCAGCACAGCCATGGCGTGGACCTCAGGGAGTTCACCCGGCTCGCGGTGATCACGGTACCGACCGCTCTGGTGGGCGCGGTGGTCGCGCTGTGGGCCTCCCTCCATGTCGTCGGGACGTGAAGCACCGCGTTCGCCGCCCCGCAGCCGGCGCGGCCTTCGTGCAGATCCCGCTCCCTGCGATGAGCAACCGGTGTCTCGTCGTCCGTACTTGACCGGTACAGCGGCACAAGCCGTACCGAGCGACATCCGCCGCACCCGCCGGACACGCGGGCCGGGGCGGATCCGGACCCAAGGAGCACAGCATGCAGGCGACCGCCCAGATCGGCGTCACCGGACTCGCGGTGATGGGCCGCAACCTGGCCCGGAACTTCGCCCGGCACGGGTACACCGTCGCCGTGCACAACCGCACCCCGACCAGAACCAAGGCGCTGGTCGAGGAGTTCGGGCACGAGGGCGCGTTCGTGGCCGTCGAGACGGCCGAGGACTTCGTGGCGGCGCTGGAGCGCCCCCGCCGCCTGATGATCATGGTGCAGGCGGGCGCGGCCACCGACGCGGTGATCGAGGAGTTCGCCCCGCTCCTGGAGCCCGGCGACATGATCATCGACGGTGGCAACGCGCACTTCGCGGACACCCGGCGCCGTGAGCGGTCCCTGCGCGACCGCGGTATCCACTTCGTCGGCGCGGGTGTCTCCGGAGGCGAGGAGGGCGCGCTCAACGGGCCGAGCATCATGCCCGGCGGTTCACCGGAGTCGTATGCCGCGCTCGGTCCGATGTTCGAGAAGATCAGCGCGCAGGTCGACGGCGAGCCGTGCACGACGCATGTCTGCACGGACGGCGCCGGGCACTTCGTGAAGATGGTGCACAACGGGATCGAGTACGCCGACATGCAGCTCATCGGCGAGGCCTACGACCTGCTGCGCCAGGTCGCCGGATTCTCTCCCGCGGAGATCGCCGAGATCTTCCGCGAGTGGAACAAGGGGCGCCTGGACTCCTATCTGATCGAGATCACGGCCGAGGTGCTGTCCCATGTGGACGCGGCGACCGGCGAGCCGTTCGTCGACGTGGTCGCCGACGCCGCCGGGCAGAAGGGCACCGGGCGCTGGACCGTGCAGACCGCGCTGGAGCTGGGCTCGCCGGTGACCGCCATCGCCCAGGCCACCTTCGCCCGCGCCGCCTCCGGCCAGTCCGCGCTGCGCGACGCCTACCGCGGACTGCCCGGAGGCTCCGGCTCGGAGCTGACCCCGTACGAGGCCGAGCGCTTCACCGCGCAGGTGGAGCAGGCCCTGTACGCGTCGAAGCTGATCGCCTACGACCAGGGCTGGAAGATGATCCTGGATGCCGCCGAGGAGTTCGGCTGGAGCATCGATCTCGGCGCGGTCGCCAGGATCTGGCGCGGGGGCTGCATCATCCGGGCCGCCTTCCTGGACCGTATCCGCGCCGCCTACGCCGCGGATCCGGGCCTGGTCAGCCTGCTGTCCGACGAGGGCTTCGCGACGGAGATCACGGAGGCACAGGTGCCGTGGCGCGAGGTGATCGCCACCGCGGCCCGTCGGGGCGTGCCGGTGCCGGCGTTCTCGGCGGCGCTGTCGTACTACGACTCCCTGCGCGCCGAGCGCCTGCCCGCCGCGCTCACCCAGGGCCAGCGCGACTACTTCGGCGCCCACACCTACCGGCGGGTCGACCGCGAGGGCAGCTTCCACACGCTGTGGGGCACGACCGACCGCGCCGAGACCCAGGCCTGATCCGGACACCGCCCGACGGATCGCCCCGCCCCCGGCCCGCAGGCCCGGCCCCCGGCCGGTCCTGCGGGCCGGGCCTGCGGTCGCGGTCAGGGCACCACCGTTCCCTCCGCGATGTGCGGCATCCCCTCGCCCGACGCGTTCCAGCTGCACATGTGCTCCTCTATCTGCCGAGGATGCCCCAGGCTTCAGCCCGGGGGGAATCGGCTCCTCGACGCCCGGCCGTGCAACGGCCGGGCACTCTCCGCCCGGGAGCCGCGCAGAGGCTTGTCTGCTGAGGTGATTGCCGCCGACGACTTGGAGTGCACGCAGTCAACTGCGTTGGGGGCGGCCCCGGTTGTCGGTGCGGGACGTTGGCGTTTTCCGCATGCGGATCGTCGTGCAGGTAAAGCTGCTGCCGAGCGCCGAGCAGGCGCCGCGGCTGCTGGCGACGCTGCACGCGTGCAACGAGGGCGCGGATCTCGCGTCCCGGATCGCATTCGATAAACGTGAGTTTTCCAAGTCCGGCCCGCAGAAACTCGTCTACGCCGACCTGAAGGCGATGGGCTTGGGTGCGCAAGCTGCGATCCGCAGCATCAAGAAGGTCGTCGACGCGTACGCGACTGTGCACGCCAGCGTCAAGGCGGGGAACCTGGGCAAGCCGGGGTCCAAGCGGCGGGCGAAAGCGCAGTCGAAGCCGGTCGAGTTCCGCCCGGATGCGGCGCAGCCGTACGACGACCGGCTGCTCAGCCGGCAGCACGACCAGCGGACCGTGTCCATCTGGACCACTGCCGGCCGGCTCAGCGGTGTCCCGTTTACCGGGCACCTTGACCATCTGACACTTCTCGCCGAGCACCGCAAAGGAGAGACGGACCTCGTCCACCGCGACGGGCAGTTCTACCTGCTTGCCACGTGCGAGCTCACCGAGGACCCGCTGAACACCGATCCGGTCGGGTTTGTGGGCGTGGACCTGGCCGTGGTCAACATAGCTACCACCAGCACCGGCCGGCGACACTGCGCCGCCGGTTGAACCGGCAGCGCAAGCGGATGCGGGACCTCAGGTCCCAGCAGAAGAAGAAGCGCACCACGTCTGCAAGACGTGCTCTGAAGCGGACGCCGGCCGTGAAAAGCGGGTCTTCAAAGTTGAGCGGTGTGCTGATTCGGCTTACTGACGCGGCGTCACGCTTCGTGCTGGGTCGGGCGGCTTGGCCCTGGATGCAAGGTACCCGTGGTCCTGCGTGATCATTTCTGTTCTCTACGCAGAACGATCATGCAGGAGCCACGGGCTTGCTCAACGATACGAAATGATTATGCTGCCCGGCAATGATTTGCCGCTGAACTTCAAGATGGCGACGCAGGTCAATAACGCTATCGTTCCCGGAATCCGTCACCTTCCCCTGAAGCTCCTCCAATTCAACGGAATATGCTTCGGCAAGCTGCCGCGTGTGATCGACCACGAGATTGACCAGCGCTCCCCACAGCCCGGTCGAAAAGTCGACGGCGACGCCACTGTTGTCAGAGTACGCTTTCACAGTGTCCAAATCGGAAATGAGCCTACTGATAATACTTGCGTCAAGACTTCCTGCGCGACCTGCGTCCAGGTAAGTGCGCAGCGAAACGTTGAGGTTAGCTACACACTCAGGCACTTCACGCTTGCCAGCCTGTTTCCACTTCTTCACGACGATAAACGCCGTTGCTCCCACGGCCAACTTACCCAGAGCAGCGGGCACGACGGCGCGGGGGGGCTCAGTATCGCTGCAGCACGCCCATCCGGGATCCCCACCAAACGTAGATAGACATATCTCCTTTTAGACTTGTCGTCGCCACAAAATTCGCATGATGGAGTAGGCCAAATGGGTGAACGGCACATGGTTCCTCCGGGAGCGCCAGGACCTCGTCACGGGCGACGGCTGCAGGTTTGCGAGAAGAAAAGATGCGGCTCGTGGCGGTGATTAGAAGCAGCAGACGCAGCGGCGGGTTGTCGAAGAACGCAGCCTTGACCAAGGTCAACTCCCACAGGGTTTCGATGACTATGTCCCACACCCGCACGATCGCGCAGATCGTACCGTTCACCTGATGCCACGGCTTGATCTCCCAGATCCTTCAGGGCGTGGCCGACGTGATACGTCGGCCAGTTTTCGCAGAAGTTACCCGTCGGGCAGCTCGTGCGTCTCGACTGGCTGGCGCTATGGCGACTACGTCCCCAATATGCAATATCAGTCGTCCCTTTATAGGGACACGTTGGAGACATGGGCGAAGGTTTAGAGCCGAGTGACAGATAATCGGCGTTGACGCAGCGGGGTCCTCCTCTTAGGGTTTTTCTCATCGGTGTGCTGGGAACGGACTGTTTCGCAGCGACGATTCCATGCATAGCTAGGAGACATTTCATGAATTTGCGTCGCTGGATTGCCGGGCTCGCGCTGCCATTCGTCGCTGGCGCGACGGTCGCGCTTCTTCCTGCCACGGCCCAGGCAGCCCCGCAGACCGGGACAGTCACGCTGTGCGCCAACGGTTCGTTCTCCTTCGAACTGGAGTGGACGACTGATGGCTACGAGACCGGCCTCGTCAGCCCCGGACACTGCCAAACCTTTAACTCGCCGGCCGGCGTCCGTCAGGTCAACGTAATCGCACACGCCGGTACTTGGCTGTGGTACGTCGGATCCTTCCAGCTCGACGGCAGCCGGAACGTCAAGGTGACGGCCATCGACACGGCCAGCGGCGCTAGCTACTACGTCGCCTGAGTACCCGCGCCTGGCAACGACTCACCCGCTGCCTCGCGTACTTGGGATCGACGTTCTCAAGTGTTATATCCGAAGACTTGAGGAGGGCCGGATCGCCCGGCCCTCCTCTCGCATGCCGGATTACGCGCCTGCATCTGGCGCTCACGAGCCGATGGGCTGCAATGCTTTGTTGGTAACCGGCCGTATGGGTGCCAGCGTCAAGACAGGAGGAGAATGTCACCTTGCGGATATGAATTGGACACATCGAGAGAACGACGAGGCTCCGTTTAGGGCCACTCGCCGACTCGCGTGACATGTCGTGGGATAGTTTCTTGTTATCTCCGGCAGTGGTTTCGGTTGGCTGTGTTCAAGGCGTGTGGGGCCTGAAATGCGATCCGGACTACGTTGCTCGCACCTCGAGCTCTATTTTGGGAAATCTTCGGACCTGGCTTCTCTCGTTCCTATGCCTTCAGTCTCGATCCACCGCGTGAATTCTGATCATGGGTGTCGGGTGGGTTTCGGGTGTTTGTTCGGGGTGTGGGCAGCGGTGGTTGCCGGGGGGCCGTTCGGTGCGGGGTCTCCGAGGTCTTTCGGGTCGTGGGCAGGCAGGGCGATCGCGCGGGTCAGGTGACCATGCGCCGTCCGGTCGCCGTCCGCAGGTCGGTGAAGTCGTGCTGTCAGCGCCAGTGTTGGGGCAGGTGGAGGGGGGGTGTCAGGGCAGCCTTGAGATGCATTCATCCCTGGCGTGAACGCCGGGGCTTTCTGCAAGAGTCCCGGTAAATCGTTCGTTTGCCAGACCCTCTCCTGGATCCGTTGGCCAAGGCCGTCCTCGCGCCACAGGCTGAAGTAGTAGAACACCGCCGACCAGGCCCGGAAGTCGTGCGGCAGGAGCCGCCACTGACAGCCTGTCCGGTTCTGGTAGAGCAGCGCGTTCACGACCTCGCGCAGGTCGAAGGAGCCCGGGTCCCCGGTCGCCGACCGCGCCACCCGCTCCTGCTTCCACGCGGTGACCGGCGGCTCGATCAACGCCCACTGCTCGTCGGACAAGTCGGTCGCGTACGGCATCCGTTCCATGCCCGCGACCTCGTCATGCACACGACGTGACGCGGGGGCGGAACCGTCCCATCACCCACGAACAGGCGACACCGCATCATCAGAACCGGGACTTAACGCCTGTGAGGTCGCAGCCTACGCTGCCTTATGCGGCCGCCGCGTTTCAACGCCCGGCGGTCGTGTGGGAGTGCGCAGGGTGCACTGCCCCGCGGCTGTGCGGGGCCCGTACGCGACGAACCCCCAGGGATTGGGCCCTTGGGGGTTCTTGTCGCAGGTCACCTTCCGCGAAAGGACGACCCGCATGCCCGGCATGACATCTGCCGTTGCCACCACACAGCGGCCCCCGCTGCCGGTTCGGCCGACGCCGCACGAGCGGGACGGGCGACAGCCCATGCCCGCCGGCGGCCGGCCGCACCCGCAGCGGTCCGCCGTTCCGGACATCGACCCGATGATGAGCGAGGCGCTGCGCCGGGTCATCGACGATCAGATCGGTCCGCGGCAGCCGGGCGCCATCCATCAGAACGCGGACGGCGCATTCGAGGTGATCGCGCTCGTCCGCGACCCCAAGGGGACGCGCGAGCTGTTGAAGCGTCACGGCGCGCAATGGGCGCTGATCGTGAAGGACGTGCTGAGGCCGCGTGCGGAGCTGGTCGCGATCGGTTCCGTATGGACGACGTCCGACTACCTGGTCCGTGAGGGCAAGGCCACTGCGACCGTCACTGTTGGGGGGGCGCGCTGATGGACTGGCGTCACAACGCGGTATGCGGCGAGGAAGACCCCGAGCTCTTCTTCCCCGTCGGGAAGGTCCAGATCGAGGAAGCCAAATCTGTCTGTCGTCGCTGCCCGGTCATCGAGCAGTGCCTCCAGTGGGTGCTGGAGTCCGGTCAGGACTCCGGCGTCTGGGGTGGCCTGTCCGAGGACGAACGCCGCGCGATGAAGCGCCGCGCCGCCCGCCGCCGCTCCGCCTGATCCATTCTGGCGGCTGCCTAATCCGCCCGCACCGACCGCTGCACCGCGGCCGGCCGGGACGGGCGGTGAAGGGGAGCCGGACAGCCCGGACCGACAGTCGAGGGAGGCCACATGGCCACGACGATGACCCCGCTCCAGCGCGGCACGGAAGCCGCCGCCCAGGCCGCCGCTTTCGCGATCTTCGGCAGCGACATCCCGCCGATCGGGCCGGAGGACTACAGCGGCAGCTGGCGCACCGCCCTCCACGTCATCGCGGAGGAGTGGGCGGGCGAGGGCCGCTTCGAGCAGCACGCGGTCCGCACCGCGACCGCGCTCAACGAGTTGTTCGCCACGCAGAACCTGTTCGGTGTCGGCTCGCCCGAGTAGCTCGCCGAAGGCGCCGGCCGCTGATCGGCCGGTACCGGCACGGCGCGCAGTTCCCCGAGAGCTGACTTCGCGCCCGCCGGCGGGAGATGTACCCAGTTTCGCGCCCGCCCCGTGATGCTTCGCGAGACCGGCTGCCCATCCCCCGGGCCGTCGGCCTTTTCGTGCGCCCGGAGCGGGTAGAGCCGGTGCCGGTTTCGTGATCAACAGTCCGCACCGACCGCCGCTTCGGGAACGCACCGCCGCGTTTCGGGAGCAGCCCCCGCCGTTTCGCGCACGCCCTGAACGACCCATTCCGGAGGCCCCCATGACGATCACCGACTGCCCGCGAACCGCGGCCGAACCCGACCCCGAGACGGCTTCGCCCGCCGCCGTTTCGGGAACGACCAAGCCGGTTTCACGCGCACGGCCCATGGCCTCGCCGCATTCCCCAGCCGCACCACCCGCTGCGCCCCGCCGACACCAGCACGACCTCGGCGGGGCGCAGCGCTGTCCACCGACGATGGGAGGAACTGCCCGTGCTTATCCGGGTGAAGCAGCTGCCCCGGACCCGGTCCAGGTGGCCAGGATGATCAGCGACTGCAAGGCCGGGCAGAACATTCCGCACAACCTCTCGTGCCGTGTGCTGGGTGTGTCGGAGTCGTGGTTTTACAAGTGGCGGGATCGACCCGTCACCGCGCGCGAGGTGCGGCGTGGGGAACTGGCCGACGCGATCAGGCACGCCAGAAGCGACTCGAAGATCATTCACGGGACAACCCTTATACCGCGAATTCACCAGGTAATTGATCGCAGGACATTCATGATCGATAAAAGGGCGAAATAGGGCTGCTGGAAAAGCGTGAATACGCTGCCATGCAACCTCGCTATCGAATTGGAATATGAACCCGAATCGCGAAGGGCGATGAGATGCCGCTGAAGCTTGCGATATTTGACGAGCAGGCAACCTCGGTTACACATGAGGAAGGGGGCGAGGTAAGGTTCTCCTGGCAGGAACTGGATGCTGATCGAGGAGACCGGCCCCTGGAAATAGCCGAGAACCTCACGGTGGTCAGCCTGCCTCAGTTCGACGAGTCGGTCAAAAGTTCCAACGCGGCGCACGGCCTGACCCCGCCGCCCAAGCAGGACGTCCGGGCCCTCAGGCGAGGCCGCGACCGAATACACTGGTTCGCCGAATTCTTGCAGACGACCGACTTGAACCCAGGGGGAGTCGCTGTCCGTGAGACACGCGGCGACGACTCCGTGGTGTTCCTGCCGCAGGTCAACGTCGGCGGGACGACCGACTTCGCCCTGCTGCGGCGTACCAAGAAGCTGTTGAAGAAAGTCTCCGAATACGATCGCGTGACATTTGTCCTCGGTTCATGCCTGTTCAGTGCGCGCTCCGTACGTGCCCACCTCGAAAACGGCAGCCGACTCGACGCGCCCGTGCTCGATGTGCGGCCCGACCCGCGTCACGTCATCCACGAGATCCGCAGCGATCCCCGCCCGAACCTGTACGAGGTGCAGGTGGGCACCATGGTCGCCCGCATGGCGGCCGCACTGGCATCGGTCCTGCCGACCGGGATCCCCGTCGACATGGTGGTCCAGGTGCCCCGCGTGCAGTACTACCTCCAACTCTTCGACCTGTACGCGCAGGGAACACTCACCAGGGAGGCGCTGGAGCACTGGATGGGCCTGGTGGACGGGCGGCACGAGCTACAGGGCGGTGCCATCGAGGCATATCTGAGGAGGTATTTGGCGGCCAATGAAGTGCACACGCCGCATATCCATGTCAGCGACTTCTTGGCCGATCTGGTGCCACTGATCCACTCGAAAATTGCTCACGGAGGTCGGATCGAGCCGGCGGAGGCCGTCGATTGTCTAACTGGGACGAATCCGTTCTGGCGCGTGGTTGCCCAGTCCAAAATGCCGACGAGCCTACGGGAGGTGGCAAATACTTCCTACGCTGTGGAATACCTTGACCTGGGCGCCGCTCAACAAGCGGGCGAAAAACGCTTGCTCATCGTCGTCGAGGACGTGTCGGAGCACAGGATATTCACTGCGGCGGACGGCCTGGCACGAAAGGCAGATCTGGATTTCAGCTCCTGCGCGGTTTATCCGATGGGGCGGGTTCTCACGCCGTGGAACGGTCGTCTGATGTCGGCCTACTACCGCGATCCCGGTCATGTTCTCGTGGACCAGGACGGCATCCAGTACACCCCGGAGGAAATAGTCGAGGCAGTGTACCCGGTCAGGGACGAAGGGCCCCTCGGCGACGGGACGGGCTGAGAACGCAGCACGCATCAGCCCCTGACGGAACGGAACCCCGGGAGGCAAGGGGGGTCTTCAAAGTTGAGCGGTGTGCTGGTTCGGCTTACTGACGCGACGTCACGCTTCGTGCTGGGTCGGGCGGCTTGGCCCTGGACGCAAGGTGCCCGTGGTCCTGCGTGATCATCTCTGTTCTCTACGCAGAACGATCATGCAGGAGCCACGGGCTTGCTCAACGATACGACGTGGCTGCTCGACCTCGACGGGGTGTCCCTCGTCCGGGTCGAGCGGCTTGGGGACGGGACACGCCGGGTCCATCTGGCCACCGCCGATGAGAGGGCCCAGGCGTGCCCGGCCTGTGGGGTGTTCGCCACCAGGGTGAAGGGCTCGGCCCTGACCCGGCCCCGCGAACTGCCGTACGGCGAGAGCGGGCTGGAGTTCCGCCGGCACAAGCGTCGCTGGTGGTGCCGGGAGCCCGGCTGCCCGCGCCGGTCCTTCACCGAGCGGATCCCGCAGATACCGGCCGGGGCACGGATCACCATGCGACTGCGCGGTGCTGCCGGGCGGCGCATTCGCGACGCTGCCTCCACCGTCATCCAGGCCGCCCGGGATCTGCACCTGTCCTGGCCGACCGTGATGGACGCCTTCCGCGCCGTCGCACCCGAGGTCACCGGGGCACCGCTTCCCGAGGGCCGGGTGCTGGGCATCGACGAGACCCGGCGCGGACGGCCGCGCTGGGAACGGGACCCCGCCACCGGCAAGTGGAGGCTGAGGCGCGATCGGTGGCATACGGGGTTCGCCGACGCGCTCGGAACCGGCGGCCTGCTCGGCCAGGTCGAGGGCCGAACCGTCGCCGATGCGTTCGCCTGGTTCACCGCCACCCCGCTGACCTGGAGAAAGAGCACCGAGTACATGGCCATCGACATGTCGACCGCCTACCGCGCCGCCGTCCGCACCGGTCTCCCGCAGGCCACCGTCGTAGACGACCACCTCCACGTCGTCCAGCTCGCCGACAAGATACTGTCCATGGTCCGGCGCCGCACCACCGCCGGGATGCGCGGCCGACGCGGACGCGCCAGTGACCCGGAACGGAATGCCAGGCGGCGCCTGTTGCGCAACCGCGAGGACCTCACCGACGAACAGTTCGCCACGATGTGGAACACGCAACGCCAAGAGCGAAGGCATCAACCGCGTGATCAAGCTCGTCGCCCGCAACACGTTCGGCTTCCTTGCATTTTGAGTTCCCGGTCACTCCGGGTCACAGGCGCTGGCCGTGGGCAGGACAGATTCCGCGGTTCTTATGACAGCAGGGCGGCCTCTGCGTGATCGTGTCTTCTCGCCACGAGTTGACAGTCGATCAGGCAAAGGCCGTGATGCATACTCGAGGTCCACCTCGACAGCGACCGCTACGGGAGGGTCACCATCCGGGCTTGGCGCAACCTGCACCAGCAGCTGACCCGCCGATCCAGCTGGTGGAGCGACTGGCCCGTGGACAAGCCCTTGCCCATCGTGCGCGGCACCGTCCTACAAGTGCAGGTCGAGCGGATGCCGCACGGCTGCGGCACGGAGAAGGACTTGTGGCTATGGCACCTCGGCCCCCAGCCCGCTGATCCCGTTCTGCGATGCGTGAGGCGGGGAGGACGGTGCCCGGCCGCAAGCAGGCCACCTCGGAGAACGAGCAGATACTGGCCACCCTGCTCGCCGAGGGACTCACCAACCGTCACATCGCGACCGTGCTGGGACTCAGCGAGGACGCCGTCGCCAACCGCCTGACGCGGCTGTTCGCGCGGACCGGGCTGCGCTCGCGCACGGAGGTGGTGAAGGCCGTTCTCACCGGCAGGCCACTCACGGACGTGCGCCCCTGAACGCCCCGGCCACCGGCCGCGCCGGAGCGCACCGCTCGCACCCGGGTTTCCGGACCGGCCCTGCCGGGCGCCCGGTGAGGCGACCGTGCGCCGGACCCGCGGCGCGCCGGCGCCCCCGACGCGGCGGCCGGCTCACCCCCCCTTACGGACGCATCCCGGACCGCTCGGCGAGCACGATGACACCGAGCCCGGCCAGCGACCGCAGGTACTCCCACTCGGAACGGGTACGCAGCCACCGGATCTCGGCGGGCGGTACCGGCTCCGGGACGGGCGTCCCGGTGACCGGCGCGTAGAAGCAGTCGACGAGCACGAGCGGCACCGGGGCAGACCACTCGGTCAGCTCGGGTTGCCGCGTCCGGTCGCCGCCCAGCACCTCCAGCCGTTGCGGGGTGCAGCCGGCCTCCGTCGCAGTGGTGGAGGTGAGGCGTGGTGGGTCCGGCCGACACGCTCGGCCGGCGCGCGTCGGATGGGCGGCGCGACCCTGTCATCGCGCCTCGTCGCCGTCCGAATTTCCTTGTGCCGGCGGTTGCGCGGCGCCCCTGGTCACGGAAGGGATGGATTTAAGACCTTCTCTGTCCAGGTAATCCTCCGCCACGCCGAACACCGCTTTCACCGCATCCCGCACTACGTGATGCACCTCTGGGCTGTCGCTAACAATAATCCACACCTTGCGCAACGCCCCTGCCCGCGCCCACGTGTAGAACTGCTTGGTGCCCGCTGATATAGCGTGGTACCGATCAGGGTCACGCGGCACCGCGGCATTCATGGCAAGGCCATTCCGGGCGCGGTACATCACCGCGTTGAAATAGCGTCGCACGTCTCCAGGAGCGACCTTAGGAACGGCCTCCTCAAGGGGGCGCTTTATCAGATCCCACTCTGGCTGGGTGAGGTCCCACTCGGGATGCGTCAGGTCCCCTTCCGGCGCTCCCGGATCTCTCACAAGCCTGGCTTCTCTCACAGACCTGAGGTCAGCATCGCCGCCCTCATCCGGCCATGGCATGCCCATACCCACACCTCGGATCCTCTCCCAGCGCATGCGCAGCGCCGTCATGGACGGCCCCGCCAAGTCCCGGCGCGGGGTGGGACTGCTGCGAAGGTCGGCCTGCCACACGCCCAGCGTCGTAAGCTTTGGGGCGTTCACATTCCCGTTGTTCTCGAGGTAGTGCGCCAAAGATGCACGCAGGTGGCCAGCAACCTGGTTAGTACGGCGGCCCCGATCAATGCCCAGATCCCTCTTGAATGCCTCGACAGCATGGTGCGTCTCGTTACTGTTCGGGTCCCGGACGTAGGCATCGTCCACCGCTTTCGCCAGCGACCCCCACCACTCCGACAGCCGCTCCCGCGCAGCCCGAACCGCTTCCTCGTCGCCCCATCCCAGCGCCGTCAGGAACGGCTCCACCAAGCCCCGACCCGCACCCTCGTCGCGGCGAAGGCCGCTCAGCCACAGGCCCAGGTGTACGGGGCCGTCGTCCAGGACCACTGGTTTACGCTGTGGGGCGTTCACATGCCCGTTCTCGAGGTAGAACTTCAGGGCCGCGCGCAGATAGCGGGGAACATTGCCGGAAAGACCGGCCAGGACACCGCCCAGCCCCCGCTCGAGCCGCTCAAAAGCACCGCGGGCCTCCCCGCTCCAGCGCTCCCCGCCGTAGGCCCCGGCCACCGCTTCCGCCCACGTCCCCAACCTCTCCGCCAGCTCCTCCGTAGCGCCGCCCTCCCCGCCGACGGCGTCGATCCCCGTACTGTCGTTCTGTGGGCCCGGTGTGAGGTCGTGGGGTGCGCGGTCGCTGCCGGGAGGAAGGTCCTGCTGGACGCCCCGCCAAACCAACCGATTCCCGTGTACCGCGTCGACCGGGGGTCCCTGCACCCCGAATCCCGGGTTGTCTGTTTCCAATATCAGGGGCGCCGCCGGCTCAGCGAAGTGTCCCTGCTGGTCCTGGTGGGATGGATCCCATTCCATGAACTGGTGCACGGTCGTGCCGAACAGGAAGTCCTGGCCTTCCTGGTCATCCAAGTCGACCAAGTCGTCCAAGATGTCAAGGTACGATCCCGGGTTGCCCGCGTCCGGTCCCGGCGATTCCGCACGCTCGACGAAAGATTCACCCCCGTTTCCACTGGGCGGGTCCACGTCCACGTCCACGTCCATGGGCTGGTGCGCGGTCGTGTCGTCGAAGGATTCCAGGCCGGTCCGGTCCACCGGAACGGGCGGTGCGACGCCCTGCTCGACGACGTACGGCCCGCTCGCATGATCGGGCTGGACCTCCTGACCGAAAACCGGCAAGTCGGCATCCAGATCAAGACCCAACTCCGAGGCCTGCGCTCCACCTGATCCGGACAGCCAGTCCAGCAAGTCCTCGCTCTGAGAGAACGGAGCGAACGGAGCGAACGGAACCGCTGAGCCCACGCCTCCGTCGAAGACGCCGTCGTCCAGGGACCGCACCTCACCAGGGAAGTCGTCGCCCACAGGCATGTACGGCCCGAAATAGCCACCCGCCTCGTCCGCTCCAGTGCCACCAGCCGACTCCAGCGCTGAGGCCCCAGGATGTATCACGTAACCCGGGTCAGCATCGCCGCCCTCCCCGCCGGACATCGCGTCACCGTGTTGCGAACGGCGTGCGTCTTCCCCCTGGAGCGCGAGGTCAGCCTCACGGGAAGGGTATTGCTGGCCGCCTTCCCCATGAATCCCCACTCCCGTGTCATCCAGAACTCCCATGCCATGCAGGAAGGCCAGGTCGTCAAGGTCGTCAAAGATGTCAAGGTCGTCCCGGATGTCAAGGTACGCACTCGGGTTGTCCGTGTCCGGTCCCGGCAATTCCGCAGACTCGATCCCGTTTCCGCCGGGCGAGTCCACGTCCATGGGCTCCAGCGGCCGCACCTCACCAGGGAAGTCGTCGCCCACAGGCACATACGGCCCGAAATAGCCACCCGCCTCGTCCGCTCCAGTGCCACCAGCCGACTCCGGCATTGCAGCCCCTGGATGTATCACGTAACCCGGGTCAGCATCACCGCCCTCCCCGCCGGACATCGCAGGCTGCTCCACGGAAGCGGCCGGGCCCGCGCCCTCCCCAGGCAGTACGCGCGCATCCGGCCATGGCATGCCCATGTCCAGATCTCGGAACTTCTCCCGGCGCATGCCCAGCGCCGTCATGGACCGCCACGCCAAGTCCCGGTGCAGGCCGGGTCTGCTGCGAAGGTTGTCCTGCCAATGGCCCAGCTTCGTACGCACTGGGGCGTTCACATCCCCGTCGTTCTCGAGGTAATGCGCCAAAGCCGCGCGCAGGTGGCCAGCAACCTGGCCGGAAGGGCCGTCCCAGCCAATGTCCAGATCCCCCGCGAATGCCTCGACAGCACGGTGCGTCTCGTTACTGTTCGGGTTCCGGACGTAGGCGTCGGCCACCGCTTTCGCCAGCGACCCCCACCACTCCGCCAGCCGCTCCCGCGCAGCCCGAACCGCTTCCTCGTCGCCCCAGCCCAGCGCCGTCAGGAACGGCTCCACCAAGCCCCGACCCGCACCCTGGTCGCGGCGAAGGTTGTACAGCCAGTCGCCCAGCTGTACGGGGCCGTCGGCCAGGACCACTGGTTTACGCTGTGGGGCGTTCACATGCCCGTTCTCGAGGTAGAACTTCAGGGCCGCGCGCAGATAGCCGGGAACAGTGTCGGAAAGGCCGGCCAGGCCACCGCCCAGCTCCCGCTCGAGCCGCTCAAAAGCACCGCGGGCCTCCCCGCTCCAGCGCTCCCCGCCGTAGGCCCCGGCCACCGCTTCCGCCCACGTCCCCAACCTCTCCGCCAGCCCCTCCGTAGAGCCGCCCTCCCCGCCGAACATCGCAGGCTGCTCCACCGAAGCGGCCGGGCCCGCGCCCTCCCCAGGCAGTACGCGCGCATCCGGCCATGGCCTGCCCATGCCCACACCTCGGATCCTCTCCCGGCGCATGCGCAACGCCGTCATGGACGGCCTCGCCAAGTCCCGGTGCGGGGTGGGACTGCTGCGAAGGTCGGCCTGCCACACGCCCAGCTTCGTAAGCTTTGGGGCGTTCACATCCCCGTTGTTCTCGAGGTAGTGCGCCAAAGATGCACGCAGGTGGCCAGCAACCTGGTTGGTACGGCGGCCCCGATCAATGCCCAGTTCCCCCTTGAATGCCTCGACAGCATGGTGCGTCTCGTTACTGTTCGGGTCCCGGACGTAGGCATCGTCCACCGCTTTCGCCAGCGACCCCCACCACTCCGCCAGCCGCTCCCGCGCAGCCCGAACCGCTTCCTCGTCGCCCCAGCCCAGCGCCGTCAGGAACGGCTCCACCAAGCCCCGACCCGCACCCTCGCCGCGGCGAAGGCCGCTCAGCCACCCGCCCAGCTGTACGGGGCCGTCGGCCAGGACCACTGGTTTACGCTGTGGGGCGTTCACATGCCCGTTCTCGAGGTAGAACTTCAGGGCCGCGCGCAGATAGCGGGGAACATTGCCGGAAAGACCGGCCAGGACACCGCCCAGCCCCCGCTCGAGCCGCTCAAAAGCACCGCGGGCCTCCCCGCTCCAGCGGTCCCCGCCGTAGGCCCCGGCCACCGCTTCCGCCCACGTCCCCAACTTCTCCGCCAGCCCCTCCGTAGAGCCGCCCTGCCCGCCGATGGTGCCCATCCGCGCGCTGCCGTTCTGTGAGACATCGCCGGTGACGGCCACGTGCTGTCCTGGGGAACCGGCTGCCACGTCCGCACCGAAGGCAGCAGCCGGCTCTGGCACCGCGGCCGCCAGATCACTGTCCTCACCGGAGCCGACTTGGCCGCCCTCACCACCCGACGTCACCAGCCCCCCCGCGGAAACGGCCGCACCCGCCTCACCTTCAGCCAGCGTTCCGGCCACCCCCCACCCCGGATCCAGCGCCGCCAGGACCGGCTTGACCCAGACCTGGTCCGCGTCGAGGCCACCGGACAGCCACTCGCCCAGACGCACCTCCCCACCGTCGCCCAAAGTCACCGTTACGTACGACGGAACATCCAGGTTCCCCTCGCCGACGAAGTACGTCAGGGCCGCGCTCAGATAGCGGGCAACCTCCCCACCGGCAGGACCTCCATGAACGCCGTCCCCACTACCGGCCAAAGCCCGACCGAATGCCGTGATGGCCTCGTAGAACTCGCCCTCAATGGCCGGATCCTGCGTGATGGCCTCGTTGAACTCGCCGACAATGGCGGGGTCCCGAGGGGGTCCGACCACCGCAGCGCGCTTGTCCGCCACAGCGGCAGCCAACTTCACCAGCACGACGGCCGAGTTGCCGTACTCGCCCGAGCCGGCCTGGTCGACCCCACCACCGGACGCCCCCCCGCGAAGGTCCTCCTCCGGGGCCATCGGGTCCCCGCCGTACCAGTCCTCGGGCGCCGTCGGGTCGCCGCCAACCCAACGGGAGGCGATCCCGGCGGGGTCGATGCCGCTGGCGGGGACTCCCGTCGAGCCCCTCGGCACCGCCACCGGACCGGCCGTCAACGGAACATCTCCGATGATCCCCCCCAGCCGCCACATGTGCCGGTCGCGCAGCCCGCCCCGAGACAGTCCGCCACCGGCCAGTTCCTGCTCCGGCTCGGCATCGGCCACGGCGTCGACGGGCTTGGTGAAGACGCCCATCAGGCTGCCCGGCACGTACTGACCGCTGTCCGGCTCGTCCAACCGGCGCGACTCGTCCGGCAACCCCAACTGGTGGCCGAACTCGTGCGCACCGGTCAGCGCCGACATGTCGATCCGCAGCCGGTGGTGCGAGACCCGCTCCCCCGAATCTTCGCCGAACAACCGCGCCTTCCAGTGCGCCCCGGCCCGCGACTCGAACGGCACCCGCACCGGTGTCACATGCAGCAGATCACCGTTGGGCAGACGGTGCCCGGGCGCATTGAACACCTCCTCGACACCCGAGCCCATCCGCTCCCACAGGTCGTTCACCGCCCGGCCGGCGAACCAGTCGGCGTTGCGGAACGCCACCCGTACCTCCAGGTCGGTGTACGTCTCCCCGCCGTGCCGGAACCGCCGCGCGTCAAAGGCGGCGTTCACCGTCGTCGGCGCCAACTCGCCCCGCGCGTCCCTACTCAGCGCCACCGGGTTCGTCCACCGGTGCTCCCGCCGCTGCGGCAACGCTCCACCGCGCGACGCCCACCAGGACTCATCGCCCAGCCGCCCGGCGACACCACTCCTCACCGCCTCCGCGATCCCGCGCGGCACACCCACCGCCGAGCCGGAGGGCGTGTTCCAGAACTCGTGCGCCGGGTATTGCAGTTCCACATCGGACGGCGCGGCCACCTCCTGGTCGCCGCCCTCGGCCGCGGCGACGGGCGGCTCGATCCCCGCCGTCTCCGCGTGGTCCGGTTCGCCGAACCACTGCTGCCGCCCGGACGCCGGATCGGTGGACACCGCCCGCGCGGTGGGGAACCCGAGGTCCCACAGGTCCCCCACCACCTTGGAGACGAAGCCGGCGGAAAGCCCCTCCTCCCCTCCGTAGACGCGCCAGCGCAGCGGGGTCGACGGATGCCAGGTGCCGTCCGCGTATCCCAGCGCCAGCCGCTCGGCGATCTGGGCGGGCAGCAGCGGGAACCCTTCGTGCGTGGGCAATCCGTCCTCCCCGGGCCGCAGGGCCAGGGTCAGCACGCCCTCGTCCGCGTGCGCACCGGTGAGGTCCGCGACGGCCGCGGCCCGCGCCTCGGGTTCCGGGTCGCCGATCCACAGCGCGGACGCGAGGTCGCCGGCCAGCGGGACGACGAACGGCGCCCGGGCCGCGGTCGGTTGCGGCCCGAAGCCCCACGGCTCCCCCGGCACCTCGCCGGCGTCCTCCCGAGGCAGGCGGACGACGGTGCCGGTGTCGGAGTAGGCATCGGACTCGGCGTCGAAGGGGGCGTCCACCAGCACGGCGGGCCGTGTCCCGGTCTCGGCGGCCGGCTCCGCGGTGTCCACGGTGATGTGGTACACCGCGTCGGCGGCTAAGCCGGTGTCGGCGTCTACGACGCTCTTCAGCAGGTCGTGCACGTAGTGGGCCGCGCGGCCCTCCGGCCGGTCCTGGACGGCCATGGCCAGGTTGTTCGCGAACGGGTACAGCTCGTCGTGCCCCTCCTTGCCCGGTTCGACCGTGTTGTCCTCGAAGGACACGACGAGCGGGTCAATCCCGTACTCCGCCTCCAGTTCCGGGTCGCCGACCGTGATCCGCACCGTTCCGGCGGCCACGCTTTCGGCCGGGCCGCTCGGGCGGTAGTTCGGGTTGGGGTGCCACTCGCCGAGGGTGTTCCCGGCTGTGCCACCGGGCACGATGGCCCAGGCGCCGACGAGGTGGCGGGAGGCGACACCGCCCGCGTAGGCGACCTCCTGCGCCTCTGTGAACGGGATGCCGTACGCGCCGAGGGTCTCGGACACGTCGATGCCGCCCGCGGCGTCGATCTCGACGACCCAGCCCTCGCCGAGCGAGTCGGCCGCGGCCTGGCTGGAGGGCGCGGCGCCCACGAAGCCGTGGTGCGTGCCCTCCCCGGTTCCGAGCCGGACGTACCCCTCCAGGTCCAGGTTGCTCCCGCGCGGACGGAACCCCTCGCCGAAGATGACACTCAGGTCACGGCTGTCCGCCCGGTACACCGGCCCACCCGTGTACCAGATCGGCGCCGGGCGGATGTCGCCCGTGTCGGTCGGGACGGCGGAGGCAGGCAGCGGCCCCTCCACGACAAGGCTGCCGAGGGCCAGGGGCGAAATGGACGTGAAGGTCGTGAGGGAGCTGTCATCCCCGGCCTCGGACCCGGCGTCCTCCCGGCTCTCGGGCGGCAGCCGCGGCTCCTCGCCGTCGAGGCCCTCCGGTTCGGCGGCGTCGTCGAGGTCGTAGAGGTCGTCCCAGGAGAACGACTCGTCACGCCGTACCACCAGCTCCGGCGCGTTGCCCTCCCGGTGCCCGGATCCGGCCGCGTCGACCGCCTCGGTCGTCCCGACCGTCCCGGCGCGGGATCCGGCTTCGGCGCCGGATACCGGAAGGGCGGTCGCCCCCTCCGATCGCCCGGGCGCGGTGACGGGAGCGCGCACCGCGGGGGCGGGCGACGTGGGCAGGGCGGTGCGGGAGTCCTCGAACCGCGGGGCGGGACGGTCGGCCGGCCGCGGTTCGGGGACGGCGAGTCGGCTGGGGCGTGCGGCTGCGGCGCGCTCGATGTCCGCGCCGAAGACGTCCGGCAGCAGCTCCTCCAGCGATCCGGCCGCCCGGTAGCGCCCGGTGGCGTCGGGCTCCTTCTCCAGCGGCAGCATGCCGAACAGGCCGCTGGGGGCGCTCACCCGCAGGATGCCGCGCGGTCCGGAGAACTGCAGCTCCAGGTCGAAGCCGTAGTAGCCGAAACGGCTGGTGCCCTGGCGGTTGTTCTCCTCCGTCTCGTCCAGCCGACCGGACTGCTCGGCGGCGTCCTCGAACCCGAACTGGACGGGCAACAGGGCGAGGAAGATGTCCCGCTCGCCGTCGGCGCCCGCGGCCTGCGGGCCGATGGAGAAGACGAAACCGCCGCTCTTCTTGGCCTCCTCCAGGGCCTCCTTGTCGTCCTGGGTGTAGTGCCGGGCCTTGAACAGCGCGCCGTTCCGCGGGCCGACCCGCTCCGCGCGGACGATGTTCGCGCCGACCAGCACGCTCCGGTCGCCGACCGGCAGCTTTCCGCCGCCCAGCCCGCGGGTGACCTTGTGGTCGTCTCCCACCGGCACCCGGTAGGTGTGGGTGAGCAGTTCGAGGATGTTGGGCAGCAGCATGGCGGCGCCAGCGAAGTGCCGGTAGCGGACGCCGGCCAGGGTGTCCTCCAGGCCCGGCACCCGCCAGGCCCCGTCCACCGACAGGTCGGCCGGCGGCCGGAACGGCGCCGCGGCGAGCGCTGCCCACCGGTGCACGGCGGCGGCCGCCGGGACGGCGAACGGGTGCAGCGCCTCGGCCAGCACCTCGTACGCCGTGTTCGGGGGCTCGCCGATCCGGTCGGCCGCCAGGGCCGGCTGCATCGGGAGGCGGTGCCAGGCGGCGCCGGTGCCCGGGACGGGCACCGGGTCGAGGCCCGGCCCGTCCTCGACCAGGTGCGAGGACACGAGGATCCGCACGTCCCCGGCGAGCCGCCGCTCGGACGACCAGACGAACGGCCGGTGGCCGTACCACCAGTCCGCCGCGTCGCGGCCGCGCCCGAACAGTTCGGCGCCGCGCCGGAAGAGGGACGTGGCGCCGCGCAGCGGGATCTCCAGTATTTCCGGCAGCTCGGTGCTCACCCCCATCTCGACGGTGAACTCCAGTCTGTGCTCGAACTCGTGCGACGCGTCGCTCGGGTTGGCCCGGTAGATCTCCAGCCGCCGGTCGGCCTCCTCGGCCGAGCGCTCCACGGCGCCCTCGTACCCGGCGCCGCCCTCCAGGCCGCCCTCGCCGTCGCCCTTGCCGCCCAGGACGTGGGCGTCGACATCGGCGCCGTAGTGGACGCCGCGGGTGTGCTTCTCGCCGTCCTGGTCCTGGGTCTGGACGCGCAGTGTCAACCGCACGTCCGGACGCGGGCTCTCGGACGTGGCCTCCCGGACCTGGGCGGTGACCTTGACCCGCAGGTACGTGGTGGCGCCGAACGCGCGCGGCAGCGGCAGCCAGCGCTCGACTCCCCCGAACTCGGCGGTCAGCCGGGCGTACTGGTTGCGCAGCGACTCGCCGGAGAAGGAGTTCTCCAGCTCGCGCAGCAGCAGGTTGGCCCGCTCCGCGTCGGGCTCGGTCTCGGTGCGCAGCACTCCCCGGGCGCGCAGCTCCGCAGTGATGGCGGGCAGGACGTTGTCGGCGCGCAGCCGTTCGGGGTAGCCGCTGCCCGGCAGCAGCGCCGGGTGGATGTGGTGGCTCGGCGGCCCCGCAGCCGGCCGCGGCGCCAGGCCGGCCAGTTCGGCCAGTGCCAGGTCGTGGACCAGCCGTTCGGGGACGAGCGTCTCCAGGGCATCACGCACCCGCAGGTAGCGGGTGGTCTCGGTGAGCCGGCTGCCCTTCCAGCGCTGGAAGGTGACCTCGAACACCGGGTCCATGCGGAACGCGTGCTCGTTGCCGCCGTAGGTGGCGCGGGTGATGGCGGTCCCCGAGCGCTGGACGGTCTTCTTGCGCTTGCGGGTGGCCCGCACCCCGACGCGGGCGTGCACACCCGCGGCCATGAACGGCTTCTGGCCCTCGGTGCCCTGGACATGGGCGTCGGCGGCCATGCCCTTGCTTCCGAGGCCGTGGCCGAGGTGGAACTGCGGCCCGAGGGAGCCCGACGGGCCGCCCTGCCATCCGTGCTCCCGGCCGCGCTGGTGGTCGGCGCCGACCTGGGCGTACTGCTCCAGCTCGACCTTGTCGTCGTCCACCAGGTGGCGGGGCCGGTAGCCGCGCAGGCGCAGCCGGATCGCCTGCTTCCAGCCGTCCTTGCCCTTCGGCAGGGCGATGGTCCGGCCGATGCCGGTCTCGGCGCCGAAGAACGCGGCGAGCTTGCCCGGGGATCCGGTCTCCCGCAGTCCTTCCGGCCACCGCAGGTCGTCCCCGGTGAAACTCTCCGGCAGCCCGTTGGCCTCGGCGTACAACCGGGCGGCCAGCCGGGGCAGTTCGGGGATGACGAAGAACGCCGGGTAGACGCCGGAGGTGTTGTCGGCGAAGTCGGCGTACTCGTCGTCCGGCCAGAACAGCAGTTCCTCGGTGCGGCCCGCCAGGGCCAGGGTGCCGGCGTCGATCGGCTGTGCCGGGAGGTGCGGCTCCGGCACCACGATCCGGGCGACGATGTCGGCCGACGGCGGCGCCGTCCACCAGGCATCCGGGGACGTGGTGGGACGGTCGATCCACCAGCGCTTGGTGAGGCCGTCCGGCCCGCGCACCGCCAGTTCGTAGACGACGCTGTACAGGTGCTCGTCGACGTCGCCGCTGGTCTCGGTGCGGCGGTAGGACTTGACGATGCCCGCGTGGGCCTGCCCGCCGCCCTGGCCGTAGCCGGCCTCGACGCCGAACCCGCCGATCTTGACGCGCAGCCAGTCCAGGATGCCGACCCGCGCGCCGGCGCCCGCACCGCCCTTCAGCTGCCACTCGGTCCCGCGATGCCCCTTGACCTGGGCGGCCTGCTGGGCGCGGGCGTTGACCGTCATGTCGAGCGTGCGGGGGTCGTCGGTGACGCGTTCGCGCAGGTGAATCCGTACGAAGGCCCGGTAGTCCCGGCCGCCCACCCGCACGGTGTGCTCGATGCCGTACATGCCCTCGGGCAGGTCGCCCTCCAGCGCCGGGCGGCTGAACCAGGTGGACATGTCCAGGTCGGTCTTCGACCAGTCGCTCGGGTGGCCGTGGCGACGGATGTCCGCTCGCAGGATCTCGGCACGCAGCTGGTCGTGGACGAGTTCGGAGCCGGGCAGCGCGATCTGCATGCCCAGGCCCTGGCCGCGCCGGGTGGCGAGGGCCAGCGGTTCGCGGGGGTGCGGTGCCGGCAGCGGCTCGTCGAGCCGGGCGGGGCGGCGGTACACCCGGTCGGGCAGCGGCAGCGCGGCCTCCCGCAGGAGGGCGCGCACGTACGGCTGCGCCGCGACGGGCAGGTCCCCGGACTGCCCGACGGTACGCAGCACCGGGGTGTGCACGGTACCGAGGAGGCGGCGCTCGAACTCCGCAGCGTCCTGGCTCAGCACGGCGATCTCGCTGGCGGCCTCCTCCCGGACCGGGTCGATGGTGTGCGTGGTGGAGCGGATCTCCACCGTGACGTGCTGGTCCGCCAGGTAGCGGGCGATCCGGCCCTTCTGGCTCAGCACGGTGTGGCCGGCGGACTGCTCGGTGAGTTGGTGGCCGGTCGGGCGCTGGTGGGAGAGGGTCACGCCGGTCAGCGGGGCGAAGCCGGAGGTCTGGGAGGAGTGGCCGTGCCCGCCCGCGGCGCCGTCGGACTCGTCGTGGTGGAAGCCCAGCACGTCGAAGGCGAAGCCGGTGGCGGCCTTGCTCATGCTCTGGCGGGCCTGTGCCACCGTGTGCGCGCCGCCGGAGTCCTCGCGGATCTTCGACTTGGTCTCGCCCAGGTACTGGACCCGGTCGATGTCCGCGCTGAGGACGAAGTGGCCCTGGAACGAGGTCGGCAGGCCGAGGGCGTTCCGGCCGGCGGGGACGGTGATCTTCTCGGTGACGACGCCGCTGGTGCCGAACACCCGGCTGCGGTTACGCACCGACTGCTCGTTGAGCAGGCCCAGCACCTTGTCCATGGCGGTGTGGACCGACGTGGCGGGCAGGCCGGCTCCGAGCAGCCGCCGCTGGAGGGCGGCGACCGCCGGGATCAGGTCGATGGCGTTGAGGATGTCGCGGGCCGCGTCGGGCCGGCGGGTGCGGGCGCGGGCGAGGGCCGGGCCGACGACCGGCTCGGCCGGGGCGGGCGCCGGACCGCCGGTGGTCGCGAATTCCTCGGGGATGTCGAGGGCGAGGCGGTGCCCCAGTACGGGGGCGGCGCCGCGTTCCTCGCCGTCGACGAAGACCAGCACCCGCAGCCCGCTGTCGAACCGGGTGTGCTTGGTGACGAACAGCTTGCGCCCCGCGACGATGCTGCGCTTCCACTCCTCCGACCAGCTCTGGGCGACCGAGGCGGCGAGCCTGGGCAGGCCCGGCAGCAGCGTGGAGGCGACCTGGGAGGCGATGGCGAGGATGGACAGCAGCATGCCGTCCAGCTCCATGCTGACCTGGTGCTCGCGCACGCCGCCGGAGGTGGCCGAGGCGAAGCTGACGCCGTAGACGCGGACGTCGCCCTCCTCCGGCTGCTCGGCCGGTTCGACGGCGGCCGCCACCGGGCGCAGCCACACCAGGCGGCCGTCGGCCACGAGCGTGCGGCCGCGCTGGAGCAGCCGCTGCCACCCCTCGCGGGAGGCCGTGCCGAGCAGGTCGCGCACGCCGCCCCGGATGCCGGCCGCCAGGGCGGCGCTGTCGCCTTCGCGGTGCGCGGCGCCGGCGGTGGCGTCCGCGGCGCCGTCCAGCTCCGCGTCGCCGTCCCAGGGCAGGACGCCGACGACGCGGGCCTCGCCCAGCGCCCGCCGCTCCAGGTACCAGGGGGCCTCGTGGACCGCTTCCTCTTCCTCGGTACCTTCGGGCTCCGGGTCGGGCGGGGTGACCACGATCTCCGGGACGGTGTCCGCGACGGGCGGGGCCGGCGGGCTCAGCCGGGCGAACTCGTCGGCCGGCCGGGCGGGCGGGTGGACCCGCCAGCGGGCAGCGATCACCGGGGCGCCGTCCGGAGCGGCGACCGGCGTGTCCAGGTGGTCCGCGACCTCGTCGGCGAACGTCTTGCGCGCCTCGGTGGCCTCGGGCCCGGTCAGCAGCAGCGCGACGGGTTCCGCCGGCCGCCAGTCGGTGGAGCGCCGGATCCAGGCCGCGGTGCCCGCGGCGTCCAGTTCCGCCCCCCCGATACGGGCGGTGCCGGTGACGGCGTCGAACTCGCCGTGCACCGCGGTGAGGTTCGGCGCGGCGATGTGCTCGTCCTCGCCGTCCCGCGGGTCCGCTACGGCGGTCCGCGCCGCGGTGTCGACCTGGAGCGGGACGCGGATCGCCGTGGCGTCCGCCGAGCCGTCGGGGAACAGGTACATCGATCGCTCGTCGGCGATGACGGCGTACGGGACCGCCGAGCCGTCCGGGCCGGTGGTCACGGCGTTCGGCGCGGCGATGTGGCCGAGGGGCAGGATCGCCCCGGTGTCGCCCCGCAGCAGCACGCCGGCGGTTTGGTGCATCAGGTCGTCGCCGATACGCAGCCAGCCGTCGGACGGCAGCAACGTGCCGTCGGCCAGGCGGATCCGGCCGGCGCTGCTGACCTCGTACGCCGGCATCGCGGACGGCGACGCCGGGCCGCGCCCGAAGGCGAACCACCGCTCGGCCGCCTTGCCGGCCGACGGCACCTCGTGGGCCGGCAGTTCGGTGACGCCGCCGTACCGGGGCCGCTCCACCATGACCGGGCGGCGGGTGCGCCGAACGGCGGGCGCCGAGCCGACGACGGTGTTCGGTGAGCCGCCGCGCAGGCCGCCCCGCTGCGGCGCCGGGGGCCCGCCGAACACCTGCGGGAGGCCGTCGGGGAACACCTCGGCGACCGCGCTGTCGAACGCCTCCCAGTCGATCGGGATGTCGAGCCCGTCCCCGTCGAACGGGGTGTCGAGCCCGGCCAGATCGATCGCGAACGGGTCGGTGCGGGGCTCATCCGCCGACAGGGCGACGGCGATCTCCTGGTAGTCCGCCTCGCTCAGCCTGGCCTGGAGCTTCTCGTCCAGGTCGTGGTAGATGGTCAGGAAGTCGGCGCCGGGGGGGCGGTGTCGCCCGATGACCTCCCGCAGCGCGCCGGCCGGGTTCTCGACCGGCGCGAGAGGGTCGAGCAGCACGTCCCACAGTCCCCGCGACAGCGTCCGACGGTCCGCCTCGACCGCCCACTCGTAGGCCGCGTCCCCCCGCCTGCGGACCAACCCGTCGGTGAACGCCAGGTTCATCGGAACAACGACAGCGTCCGGGGCGGGGAAGTAGTAGCAGTGGTTGTCGGTCAGCACCACGGTGGCACTGCGGGGAAGGTACATCCTGCCCATGACCCATTCGTTCTCGTGCTCCTCGTATTGCCTGACGAACTCGGCGTGCACCTCGTCGAGCGGGCCCTCATAGCTGCGGACGGGCTCGTCGGGACCGACTCCGGCGAGCCCGATCCACTCGGCGACGGTGACCGGCCGCTCCGCGATCGCCGGGTCGAACACCATGGTGACGGTCTGTCCGGTGCCGTCCTCGGTCATCACCTCGGCGGTGGGGGCGATGTGGTAATCCCAACTCACCACACCGGGGGCCTGGTTCGTGCCCTTGGCCGCGTTGGACGAGACCACAAACAGGGGCGGGTCCATGCGCGCCACGATCGCCTTGCGGGTGGCCACGCCGCCCTGTAGGAGGGCCAGGGTCCACAGGTGCGCTCGGACCTGGCACCCATCCTCCGGGTGCCCGACGGGCACAGGGAAGGTGCCGTGGGCGTGGTGGTGGACGGGCAGCGTGGCCAGCCGGTCGTACCACCGCAGTGCCTGTTCCCTCGAGAGCGGCGCGGTGGAGACGCTGCCCAGCGCGTAGGAGAAGCGGGCGGCGTGTTCGGGGAAGGCGTCCGCGACCTCGGCGCGCAGGTCGGTGCCGTCGGCGGCCGCGGCCTGCCACGCATCGCTGACGGCCCACAGCTTGCGCACGTCACGGTCGAGCCGCACCAGCATGCCGAGCGCGGTCTCGGCGTCCCGGTCGACGACCGCCGCCCGCAGGCGCTCGGTGTAGGCGACCACGGCGGGCAGCAGGTGCGGCACGCCGTCCGGCGGCACCGCGATGTGCCCGGGCTCGCGGTTCTCGATCGGGAAGACGCCGACGAAGCCGAGTTCCCGCAGCACGTCCTGGACGTGCTCCTTCGCCAGCCGTCCCGCGCGGACGGCATTGTCGAGCGCGGTGGCCAGCGAGATGCCGTTCGTGCGCTGGAACGCCGTGGAGAAGCCGTCGGCCTCCTCGCCGAGGATCGACGACCTGCGGTGCAGGACCGTGAGGACCTCCACGATGTCGACCGGATTGGCTTCGAGGAGCGCGTTGACATAGTCCGCGTGGTACGCGTCGTCAGCGGTCGGCTCCGGCCGGCCCACCCCCGGTCCGCTCACGCCGAGTTCCCTGTGGAGCGTCAGGATCCGGTCGGCGATGGTGTTCGCGGCACGCCGGAGCTCGCCGCGCCGGTCCGAGCTCGGCAGCATGCCGTAGAACTCCGCCGCGTCGTCCGCGTCGATCGGGCCCTCGCGCCAACCCCGTCTCCGCAGAATGCTGTTGATGTCGGCCCTGAGCCACTCCCGGTCGTCCGAGGTCAGGGTCGCGGCGACGGCCCATGGATCGTGCCCGGTGTCCGCGGTCTGCGGCGCGGCGTCCAACGAGAGCGGGCTGTGCCCGGGAGCCGCCGACCACAGCGTCGAGCCGGGGGAGTCGACGGACATGGCGTCGGCCGGCCGGTTGTCCGGGTCGGACGGCACGGTGTCGTCCGACAGCGGGATGCGCAGGGCCGCGGGGCCCTGCCGCAGCGGGATCAGGTAGATCGAGGAGGGGTCGGCGGCCAGCCGGTAGGGCGCCGCCTCGGAGCCCAGCTCCCGTAGGCCGCCCAGCACCGCGTCGCTGTTGCCGAGCCGGCCAAGCCAGCCGTTGTCGCCGCGCAGGTACGCGCCCGTCTCGTGGACGAAGTCGTCGCCGAAGCGCGTCCAGCCGGTGGGCGACAGCAGTTCGACCGCTGGTTCGGCGTCCGCTGCGGTCCACGACGATCCCGGGGCGGATGGGAGCTCGATATGGCCGGTGTCGCTGATCGCGTAGCTGAACGGCTCCGATCGGGAGGCGGACGGGCGCACGTAGCTGAACCACTCGCGCCGGGCGGCGTCGGCCGCCGGGACGGCCGGGACGTCGGCCACCGGCGTGACCCCGCCGTACCGCGGCCCGTCGAGCGTGATCGGCAGGCCGATCGGCCGCTGCGCCGTCAGCGGATTCACGCCGGCGTCGGGCGAGCCGCCCAGCAGCCGGCGGGTCAGGGCGCCGGCCCGCCGGCGCAGCCCCTCGCGCACACGGGAGGCCGGCGCCGCCTGGGCCGCCGTGGCGGCCATCGCCGGCCGTCCGCTGCCGCGCCGGTCGTCGACGTCGACCGACACCTCGCGGCCCGTCTCGGGATTCGCCGCGCCCCCCACGCCTGGTCCGAACGTGTCCACCAGGGAGGGCGGAATCGCCAAACCGCCGGGAGCGCCGCCCTTCGGCAGCACCGAGGGGCGCTGCCCGGCGATGACGCGTGCGAGGCTGTCGGCGACCGCCGAGATCGGCGCGCGCTTCCACGCCGAGTCGAGGGCGTCGAACCGCTCGGCGACCTTCTCCAGGCTCTCCGGGGGCCGGTTCCACTCGTCGCGCAGCCGCAGCGAGACGATCGCGTGCAGGTCCCGCAGGTAGGAGCCGGCGGCCGTGCGCTGCGCGACGGTGGCGCTGTCGCCGGTCGCGGACCGCGTCGCCGCCGGCGTCTTCGGTGCCGTGTCCGGCTCGCGCGCCACGACGACCGGGCCCGACTCGGTGCCGGTGTCGGACTCGGTGTCGGACCAGGTGTCGGACCAGGTGTCCGACTCGGTGTCGGTCGACACGTCGGTCCACTCCTTGCCCTCGACGGCCTCCGCGGCGCGGGGGACGCCGGAGGCCGCGGCCCGCGCGACCCAGGCCGGGGACTGGGCCTCGGGGCTCCACACCCGCTCGTAGGCGCCGAGGACGTCGTCGCGGAAGGCCTCGTCGGCCCGCCGCAGCCGGTCCTCGCTGACGACGTGTCTCACGCCGAGCGCGTCGGCAGCGCGGGCCGCGCCGTGCAGCACGTCGGGGACCGCGGACTCGAAGGCGAAGTGGTCCGGCAGCCGGTCGGCAAACCCCCGCAGGCGCGCGTCCCAGGACCACAGTCCGCCGGTCAGGTCGGCGATGTCCTTGACCTCCCCGCCGAAGGCGGAGTCGAACGCCGACAGCACGCGCTCCCGCCAGCCGGACTTCGCGCGGTCGACGCCGGCCTCGGACAACTCGGTGCCGCCGACCGCCTCCCGCCATCGCGCGAGCCCGGCGGCGAACACGTCGTCGGCCGCGAGCGATCCGACGTGCCGTGCCGTCTGCCGTAGCAGCAGCGCGTCAATCCGCCCCGCCGCCATGAGGTCGGCGTGGCCCGAACGGAACTCCTCCAGCCGGGAGTCCAGCGCTCCCGATCCGTCGACCAGCTTGTCGAACAGGCTCTTGGCCTCGGCGGCGACCGCGGTGCCGACCGCCGTCTGCGCGCGCGGGCGCACCAGGGCCGGGGAGATGTCGAACCGGCGGGTGAACGCCGCGCTCAGCGCCGGCGGTTCGCTCTCCCAGGCGGTCACCGCCTCGTCGACCCGCCGCAACGCCCCACGGACGACCTGCTCACGGGCGGCCTGGTCCGCCAGCTTCGCCGCCAGTCCGGCGGCCAGGTCGTCGGCCTGGCGGTTCAGCTCGGCAAGCCCGTCGGCCTGTCCGTCCCGCCCGACGCGGCCGGCGGCCTTGGTGAAGGCTTCATGGAGCGCCTGGGCGGCCTGCGCCAGCACGGCCTGCCGGCCTTCGGGCGACACCGCGGTGTCCTTGGGCCCGAACTCCTCCAGCAGCGTGCGGTGGTCCTCGTCGAGGTGGTCACGGAAGGCGCCGTCCGCCAGCCTGCCGACCTCCTTGCCCAGCAGCTCCTGCCGCGCGGCGTGGACGGCGGCCAGCTCGAACGACTCCACCAGCGTGCTGGTCAGCCCGCGCAGCGCCGCCGCGGCCTGCCGCAGCCGTGCGTCCTGCCCCTCACTGAGGTCGGTGTACGCGGGGAAGACCTGGTCGACGGCCTCCCGCAGCTGCTCCTCGAAGCGGGCGGCCACCAGGGCGCGGGCCGCCTCGGCGATCTCGGGCCGCAGGGAGAGCGGCGGCTCGCGCCACCTGCCCTGACCGGGCGCCTCCAGCCGGTCGCGCCAGGCGCGGAAGGCGCGGTCGAAGGCGACCCGGCCGCGGGCCGTCGCGGTCAGGCGGGCCACCTCCGCGTCGAAGGCGTCCGCCGGCTGGACCGCGCGGTCCTTGCCCGCGGCGGTGGGGTCGGCCGCCTTGTCGTGGTGGGTCCAGGCGGCCTCGCGGACCTGCTGGAGCTGCTCGTCGTCGAGCCCGTGCCGGGCCGACCGGGCCCACTGGGCGAACTCCTCGTCGAACTCCTGCCGGAGCACAAGGACCTGCTCCTCGCGTTCGTCGGCGGCCGCGGCGTCCGACAACCGCCGGTCGTGGTCGGCGCGCAGCTCCCGCTGGACGCGGGTCCACGCCGGGACGCGGCGGTCGCCGGCCGTGGCGTGGGCGGGCGCCGGGATGTGGCCCTCGGCGGTGAGGGCCTGGGCCTCGGCAGCCTCGCGCTCCTCGATGTACCGCTGCCGTGCGGCGTCCACCTGCTCGCCGACCCAGTCAACGGTGGGGTACGAGGTCAGGGTGGTGCTCTCGGCCGGCCGGTCCGCCGTCAGGGCGTCGAAGTCCCGGACCATACCGTCGCGGGCGTCCCCGGTGCGGTACAGGTCGGCGAGGCCGCGGTCGAACTCGGCACGGGCCGAGGCGAGGCCAGCCGGGCCCCGGCCGGAGAGCGTGCGCAGCAGCGACTGTTCCAGCGCGTTCTTCTCCCGGGTGAACCAGGACGTCACGTGGCCGCTCCAGGCCCCGTGCGGGTAGGCCGCCGCGGTGTAGTCGCGGAACTCCTCGACCGCCTCCACGGTCCGGCCGGCCCGGGCCAGCAGCTGCCCGGCCGCCTGCCGGGCCTGCACGGCCAGGACGGCGATCTCGGCCGCCGGATCCTGGGCGGCGGACGCCTGCCGGTGGTCGGCCGCGTACCGCCGTTCGAGGTCGGCGAGCCGCCGCTCGTACCAGGTGCGCGTGCGCTGGTTCCAGCCGATCGAACCGAGGGACAGGTCGACGCGCCCCTTGGGGCCCTCGGTGACCAGGGCGGCGGCGAAGGACTGCCGGGCCGCGCGGTCCGCCTCCCATTCCTGGCGGGCCTCGGCGTAGCGCTGGGTGAACTGCTCCAGGACGGCGGTGGGCAGTTCGGTCCCGGGGTGCGACACCAACGTCTGGACGCCGAGTTCATCGACCAGGGCCTGGTGGAAGGCGGCCTTGACCTGGGCGCTCCGCTCCGAGTCGGCGAACGCCGGGGCGCGCGCGCCGGACCGCTGCGCGGTGGCCGCGAGGTGCTTCCGGAACAGCTCCCCAGTGACGCGTCGCGCGGCGAGCCCGTCGGTGATCGCCTCGAGCTTCGCGGTCGTCTGCTCGGTGAGCTGCCCAGGCGACAGCACCGGCTCGTCGCCGGACCGGGCCGCGGTCCGGGTGTCGGCATACCACTCCCGTAGCGGCCGCACCAGATGGCCGGCGTCGTAGGTCCGCGCCGCGGGGTGGGCGGCCAGCAGGTCCTCGAACTCACGGTAGGCCTTGTCGCGCCCGGCCGCGGCCTGACGCATCCGGTCCAGACCGGCGACGGCGTCGTCGGCCAGGCGGTCCTGGGCGGCGGACCGGGTGCGGGGCGCCTGAGCGATACGCGGCCCGGCCTCGCTCGTCCCGCGGACCGGCTCCGCGAGTAGCTGCTCCTGTACCTGGAACTGCCCCTGCGTGCCGCGTTCGTCGGCGGACGGCGCACGGAACGGGTCACGGCTGACGTCGAGGCCGCCCGAGCGCAGCGTCCAGGACTGATTGGCCCGCCACTGGGCGTAGGCGGCCTCATGAGCCCGGGCCTGCTCCCGCAGCGCTTCCATGCGCTCCCGGGTCTGCTGGACGGTCGCCTCCGGCTGTACGGTCGCCGTCTCCGTCAGCGGGACGGACACGGCATCCAGCACGGGCGCGTGGGCTGCCGGCGTCTCCTCCCGGGGGCCGGCCGTCCTGGGCGGTGCCCCGGCGGAGTCGGTGGTCGGCGCCGGGACGTCCGCTCGGGAGCCAGTGCCGGACTGCGGCACCGGCTGCTGGGGCGGGCGGGCGGGCGCGTCCTGGCCGGTGGCGGCGGCCGGGCCGGTGGTGTCGGCGGGCGGTGCGTTCGGCAGCCCGTCGTGTGTGTACTGGGCGCGGCGGGCGGCGGCCGCGGCGTCCTGCAGGTGCGGTACCAGGTCGCGCAGGGCCTGCTCGGCGTGGCCGAGGGCCTTCGCGGTCTCCGGGGCGGCGGGCGACTCCTGGTGCTTGCTGACCGCGT
>NZ_JBFAWW010000044.1:0-66055 GCF_040680495.1 Streptomyces sp. NPDC052036
CAGTTGGACCGTGTCCTGCGTTCGAAGATAGACGCCGCGTTCAACCTGCACGACCTCACCCAGCACCACCCCCTCAACGCCTTCGTCCTCTTCTCCTCCGCGGCCGGTCTTCTCGGCAGCCCCGGACAGGGCAACTACGCAGCGGCCAACGTGTTCCTGGACGCCCTCGCCGCACACCGAGCCGCGAGCGGACTGCCTGCGCAGTCGCTGCCGTGGGGACTGTGGAGCGAGCGGAGCGAGCTGACCGCGTCCCTCTCGGACGGGGAGCGCGAGCATACGGGACATTCGGGTGTACTCGGTCTGTCGTCCGGGGAGGCGCTGGACCTCTTCGACGCCGCACGGAGTTCCGACGAGCCCGTACTCGTGCCGATCCGCCTCGACCACACGGTACTTCGGCGCCAGGACATACCCCCGGTGCTGTGGCACGAGGTGCGCCGCCCGGGGCAGGCCGCAGGGCCGGGGTCCGCGCGGCCGGCGGTCGCATCCGCCCGGGAGCGTCTGCTGGGACTGCCCGAAGAGGAGCGCCCGGCGGGCCTGCTGGACCTGGTACGTACCCATGTCGCCGCGGTGCTGGGTCACTCCACCACCGGCTCGGTGACGGCGGAACGTGCGTTCAAGGAGCTGGGCTTCGACTCGCTCACCGCCGTTCAGCTGCGCAACCAGCTGGCCGCGGCGACCGGTGTGAAGCTCGCGCCGACCGTGGTGTTCGATCACCCCACCCCGGCCGCCCTGGCCGAACATCTCGGGGGTGAGCTCTTCGGCGAGGCGCCGGACCCGGACTCGGTCGCCGTACTGCAGGAACTCGACCGCCTGGAGTCGGCCCTGCTCTCCTCCTTGTCGCGGCTCCCCGACCCGGAGCAGGTGTCGTCCCGGCTGCGCGCACTCGCCGCGAAGGTCGCGGGAACGGGCGACGGCAGCCCGGACATGGACCAGGAGATCGCCTCGGCCACAGCTGACGAACTGCTCGGCCTCATCGACAAGGAATTCGGCTCCGTATGACGCGGACCGGTTCGAGGCGATGAGTGGCACTTCCTACGTTCTGAAAGGCGATGGACAAGGCGATGGCGGAGCAGGAAAAACTCCTCGAGTACCTCAAGCGCATGACGGCCGACCTCCGACAGGCGAACCAGAGGCTCAGCGACGTCGACGCGAAGGCGCACGAGCCGATCGCCATCGTGGGCATGGGCTGCCGTTTCCCCGGCGGGGTGCGTTCCCCGGAGGAGTTGTGGCAGCTGGTGGCCACCGGCTCTGACGCGATCTCGGGCTTCCCGGCGGACCGTGGCTGGGATCTGGACGGCCTCTACGACCCGGATCCGGAGGTACGCGGGAAGGTCTACACGCGCGAGGGCGGGTTCCTGCATGACGCGGCGGAGTTCGATGCCGGGTTCTTCGGGATCTCGCCGCGTGAGGCGTTGGCGATGGACCCGCAGCAGCGGTTGCTGCTGGAGACGTCGTGGGAGGCGATCGAGGGGGCCGGTATCGACCCGGCGTCGCTGCGGGGCAGCCGTACCGGCGTCTACACGGGCCTGATGTACCACGACTACGCCGTGCACACCTCCGGTGTTCCGGAGGACCTGGAGGGCCATCTCGGCACCGGCACCGCGGGCAGCATCGCGGCCGGGCGCGTCGCCTACACCTTCGGCCTGGAAGGGCCCACGCTCACGGTCGACACGGCGTGTTCGTCGTCGTTGGTGACCCTGCATCTGGCGGTGCAGGCGCTGCGGCGCGGCGAGTGTGCGATGGCGCTGGCGGGTGGTGTGACGGTGATGTCCTCCCCGGCCGCCTTCCTGGACTTCAGCCGGCAGCGCGGGCTGTCTCCCGACGGCCGCTGCAAGGCGTTCGACGAGCAAGCAGACGGTACCGGCTTCGGCGAGGGCGTCGGTGTGCTGGTGGTGGAGCGTCTGTCGGACGCGCAGCGGCTGGGGCACCCGGTGCTGGCCGTGGTGCGGGGGAGTGCGGTCAATCAGGACGGTGCGAGCAATGGTCTGACGGCGCCGAACGGCCCGTCGCAGCAGCGGGTGATCCGGCAGGCGCTCGCCGATGCGCGGCTGAGTGCCGCGGATGTCGACGCCGTGGAGGCGCACGGCACCGGCACCCGGCTCGGTGATCCGATCGAGGCCCAGGCACTCCTTGCCACGTACGGTCAGGAGCGTGACGACGAACAGCCTCTGTTCCTGGGGTCGTTGAAGTCGAACATCGGGCACGCACAGGCGGCCGCCGGTGTCGGTGGGGTCATCAAGATGGTGATGGCCCTGCGGAACGGTGTGCTGCCCAAGACGCTGCATGTGGATGCGCCGTCGTCGCATGTGGATTGGTCGGCGGGTGCGGTGGAGCTGCTGACCGAGCAGCGGGCGTGGCCGGAGTCGGACCGGCCGCGACGGGCGGCGGTCTCCTCCTTCGGGCTGAGCGGTACCAACGCCCACGTCATCCTCGAACAGATCACGGCACCCGAGCCGGAGGCCGTCTCGCGTGCGTCGCACGGGCTGCTCCCCTTGGTGCTGTCGGGCAAGACGGAGGCGGCGCTGTGCGCGCAGGCCGAACGTCTGCACTCCTTCGTCACCGAGCATCCCGGGCTCGACCTGGTCGACACGGCGTACTCACTCCTGCGCCGCCGCACCGGATTCGAGCACCGGGCCGTTGTCCTGGCCCAGGACCGCACGGAGTTGCTGGCCGGTCTCGCCGCGCTGGCGGCCGGAGAGCCCGCGCCCGGAGTGGTGCGGGGCGTACGCGGTGACGGCGGGCTGGCCTTCCTGTTCACCTTCCAGGGCAGCCAGCGCCTCGGCATGGGACGCGAGTTGTACGAGGCGTTCCCGGTCTTCGCGGCGGCCTTCGACGAGGTGTGCGCCGAACTGGACCGGCATCTCGGCCGACCGATCAAGGAGATCGTCTTCGCAGCCGAGGACAGCACCGAGGCCGCGCTGCTGGCCCAGGCCGAATACGGGCATCCCGCCGTGTTCGCCCTGGAGGTCGCCCTCTACCGGCTGATCGAGCACTGGGGGATCCGCCCCGACGTTCTCTTCGGCGGCTCCAACGGCGACTCCGCCGTGCTCCATGTGACCGGCATGCTCTCCCTCGCGGACGCGGCGGCCTTCGTCACCACGCGGGGCCGGCTGCTCCAGGAGACGCCGCAAGGCGGCACCATGGTCGCGATCGAGGCGTCCGAGGACGAGGTGCGCGCCTCCCTGCGTGGCCGTTCCGGCACGGTGGACGTCGCCCTGGTCAACGGCCCGCGGCAGGTCGTCGTCTCCGGCGACGAGGAACTCGTCGCGCGGATCGGCGACGAGTGGCAGGCCGACGGCCGGCGCACCCATCGGATGTCCTTCGGCCGGGCGTTCCACTCCGCTCATATGGAACCGATCCTGGACCGGTTCGTGGCGGCGGTCCGCGCCCTGGAGTTCCACCAGCCGCGCATCCCCGTGATCAACTGCCTGGACGGCCGGCTCGCCGATCCCGCCGAGCTCTGTTCCCCGGAGTACTGGGGGCGTCATGTCCGCGGCGCCGTCCGCTTCCTGGACGGCATGCGCACCCTGGAGGCCGACGGCGTCCGCACCTACCTGGAACTCGGTCCGGTCGCCATGCAGTCCCTGATGGGACGCGAGTGCCTCGCCGAGGACAGCGACGCGGTGCTGCTGCCCACCCTGCGCGAGGGGCGCCCCGAGCCCGTCAGCCTGCTGACCGCGGTGGCCCATCTGTATGCGGGCGGCGCCGACTTCGACGCCGACGCCTTCTTCGGCCACCTCGGCCCGCGCCGTGTCGAACTGCCGACGTACGCCTTCGAGCGCACGCACTACTGGCTCGCCGACTCCCCGGCCGCCGCCGGTGCCGCCCGCCCGGGCGACCTCGGCCTCGGCGCGGCCGTCCACCGGTTGCTGGGCGCGGCGGTGTCGGTGGCCGGCGCCGACGAGCTGCTGCTCACCGGCCGCCTGTCGCTGCGCACCCACCCATGGCTCGCGGACCACGCGGTGGCGGGGAGGGTGCTGCTGCCCGGCACCGCCTTCGTCGACCTGGCGCTGCACGCGGCCGACCTGTCCGGCTGCCGACTCATCGAGCAGCTGACCCTGGAGTCCCCGCTCGCACTGCCCCAACAGGGCGGTGTCCAGGTCCAGCTGGCGGTCGGCGCCGCAGACGCGACCGGCCGACGCGCTCTGACCGTCTTCGCCCGGCCCGACGACCTGGCCGACCGGCCATGGACCCGGCACGCCACCGGCACCCTGGCCACTGACGCCGAGGACCCCGCCTTCGATCTGACCCAGTGGCCCCCGCAGGGTGCCCGTCCGGTCCCGGTGGACACGCTCTACGACGGCCTCGCCGCCGCAGGACTCGACTACGGCCCGGCGTTCCGGGGTGTGCGCGCGGCCTGGCGGCGCGGGACCGAGGTCTTCGCGGAGGTCGCCCTGTCCGAGGAGACCACCGACGGCTACGGCGTGCACCCCGCGCTCCTCGACAGCGCGCTGCACGCCTGGAGCCTGGCCGGACCCGGTGAGTCCGATGGGCCGCGGCTGCCGTTCCACTGGTCGGGTGTACGGCTCTTCGCGACCGGCACGGACACCCTGCGGGTACGGCTGAGCCCGTCCGGCGCCGACGCGATGGCGCTGGCGGTGGCCGATCCGACCGGGCTCCCGGTGGCATCGGTGGAGTCGCTTGCGGTGCGGCCGGTCACGGCCGAGGCGCTGCGCGCGCCGGCCGTGTCCGACGCGCTGTACCGGCTCGACTGGGTACCGGTGGACACGGCGGAGCCGCTGGCGCCGGGCAGTTGGGCCTGTGTCGGCGCCGCCGAGGACGACGACTACCCCTCCCTGGCGGCCCTCGCCGCCGCCGTCGACGCCGGTGCGGCCGTACCGGACGTGGTGGTCGTACGCGAGCAGCCCGCGCTCGACGCCCTGCACGACGCGGTCCACCGCACGCTGCACCTGCTGCGGGTGTGGCCGGCCGACGAACGGTTCGCCGCCGCCAGGCTGGTCCTCGTTACCAGTGGTGCGACGGGCGAGCAGGTCACCAGCCCGTCCGGTAGCGCGCTGCACGGCCTGGTGCGATCGGCGCAGACCGAGCACCCGGGGCGGTTCGTCCTGGTCGACACCGACCGTCCGGGGGAGCCGCTCACGGCCGCGGTGCTCGGCGCCGAGCCGCAGTTCCTCGTCCGAGACGGCGTCTGGTCGGTGGCCCGGCTCGCGCGGGCCGAGGCGAGCGCCGACGCGTCCACGTTCCGTCCCGACGGGACGGTCCTGGTCACCGGCGGCACCGGCACCCTCGGCGCGGCCGTCGCCCGGCACCTCGTGGCGGAGCACGGCGTCCGCCAACTGGTGCTGACCAGCCGTCGAGGTCCGGCCGCCGAAGGCGCCGAGGCTCTGGCGGCCGAACTCGGCGAGCTGGGTGCCACGGTGTCGGTCGTCGCCTGCGACGCGGCCGACCGGACGGCCCTCGCCGACGTCCTGGCCCGGATCCCGGCCGAGCACCCGCTCACCGGCGTGGTGCACGCGGCCGGGATCGTGGCCGACGGACTGCTGGAGTCCCTCACCCCGGAACAGGCCGACTCGGTGCTGCGCCCCAAGGCCGACGCCGCGCTCCACCTCCACGAACTCACCCAGGGACTGGACCTGGCGCACTTCGTCCTGTTCTCCTCGGCCGCCGGAGTCTTCGGCGGCGCGGGACAGGGCGCCTACGCGGCGGCCAACGCCTTCCTGGACGGACTGGCTGCCCACCGTCGCGCGAACGGGCAGCCGGCGCTCTCGCTCGCCTGGGGGCTGTGGGCCGAACGCAGCGGCATCACCGCGCAGTTGACCGAGGCGGACCTCGCACGCATCGAGCGGGCCGGTTTCGCCCCGCTCGCCGTCGAAGAGGGACTGGCGCTCTTCGACGCCTGCCTCACCGCCGACCGCGCGGCCCTGCTCCCGATGCGCCTGGACACCACGCCCCGGCCGGGGCGGGAGGTACCGCCGCTGCTCAGCGGCCTGGTGCGGACGCGCCGTACCGCCCGCACGGCTGCCGTGCCCACCGCGACGCTCCGCGAGCGGCTGCTCGCGCTGCCCGCCGCCGAACGCGACGGGATGCTGCTCGACGTGGTCCGCTCGCACGCCGCGACCGTCCTCGGTCATACGACGGGCGACGCCATCGGCGCCGAGCTCACCTTCCGTGACCTCGGCATCGACTCGCTGAGCGCCGTCGAACTGCGCAACGCGCTCGGCCCCCTGACCGGCCTGGCGCTGCCTCCCACCCTCGTCTTCGACTACCCCACGCCGGCCGCGCTGGCGGCGTATCTGCGCCGCGAACTCCTCGCGGAGAGCACCGACACCGCCGTGCCCGTCGCGGCGGCCCCGGACGACGAGCCGATCGCCATCGTGGGCATGGGCTGCCGCTACCCCGGCGGAGTGCACTCACCGGAGGAGCTGTGGCAGCTGGTGGCCACCGGCTCTGACGGCATCTCGGGCTTCCCGGCGGACCGTGGCTGGGATCTGGACGGCCTCTACGACCCGGATCCGGAGGCGCGCGGCAAGGTCTACACGCGCGAGGGCGGGTTCCTGCATGACGCGGCGGAGTTCGATGCCGGGTTCTTCGGGATCTCGCCGCGTGAGGCGTTGGCGATGGACCCGCAGCAGCGGTTGCTGCTGGAGACGTCGTGGGAGGCGGTCGAACGGGCGGGCATCGATCCCGCGTCCCTGCGCGGCAGCCGTACCGGCGTCTACATGGGTCTGATGAACCGCGACTATCTGACCAGGCTGCGCGCCATTCCCGAGGAGTTGGAGGCGTTCCGTGGCACCGGCACCGCGGGCAGCGTGGCAGCGGGCCGGCTGTCGTACACCTTCGGGCTTGAGGGTCCGGCCGTCACGGTCGACACGGCGTGTTCGTCGTCGCTGGTGACCCTGCATCTGGCGGTGCAGGCGCTGCGGCGCGGCGAGTGTGCGATGGCGCTGGCGGGCGGTGCGACGGTGATGTCCTCCCCGGCCGCCTTCCTGGACTTCAGCCGGCAGCGCGGGCTGTCTCCCGACGGCCGCTGCAAGGCGTTCGCGGAGGGCGCGAACGGCACGGGCTGGGCCGAAGGTGTCGGTGTGCTGGTGGTGGAGCGTCTGTCGGACGCGCAGCGGCTGGGGCACCCGGTGCTGGCCGTGGTGCGGGGGAGTGCGGTCAATCAGGACGGTGCGAGCAATGGTCTGACGGCGCCGAACGGCCCGTCCCAGCAGCGCGTGATCCGGCAGGCGCTCGCCGACGCCGGACTGAGCGCGGCGGATGTCGACGCCGTGGAGGCGCACGGAACCGGCACCCGGCTCGGTGATCCGATCGAGGCCCAGGCACTCCTTGCCACGTACGGTCAGGAGCGTGGCGGCGAACAGCCTCTGTTCCTGGGGTCGTTGAAGTCGAATATCGGGCATGCGCAGGCGGCCGCCGGTGTCGGTGGGGTCATCAAGATGGTGATGGCCCTGCGGAACGGTGTGCTGCCCAAGACGCTGCATGTGGATGCGCCGTCGTCGCACGTGGACTGGTCGGCGGGTGCGGTGGAGCTGCTGACCGAGCAGCGGGCGTGGCCGGAGTCGGACCGGCCGCGACGGGCGGCGGTCTCCTCCTTCGGGCTGAGCGGTACCAACGCCCACGTCATCCTCGAACAGGCGCCCGGGGTCGAGGACGTCCCCGACGCGGAGTTCGGCCCGATCCCCTGGATCGTCTCGGGCCGTACGGAGACGGCGCTGCGTGCCCAGGCCGAGCGCCTGCACTCCTTTGTCGGCGAGCGCCCCGGACTCGACCTGGGTGCGGCGGCGTACGCGCTGCTGACCACACGCAGCGCGTTCGACCACCGGGCTGTGGTGGTGGCCGAGGACCGCGACGGACTCGTACGAGGACTGGCGGCCGTGGCCGCCGGGGAGCCCGACACCGCAGTGGCGCAGGGCCGCCGGCACCCGGGCCGGCTCGCCGTCCTCTTCACCGGACAGGGCAGCCAACGCCCGGGCATGGGGCGCGAGTTGTACGAGGCTTTCCCGGTCTTCGCGGCGGCCTTCGACGAGGTGTGCGCCGAACTGGACCGGCACCTCGACCGTCCGCTCAAGGAGATCGTCCTCGCGCCCGAGGGCAGCCCCGAGGCGGCCCTGATCCACCGGACCGGCTTCACCCAGCCCGCGGTGTTCGCCCTGGAGGTCGCCCTCTACCGGCTGATCGAGCACTGGGGCATCCGCCCCGACGCCGTAGCCGGGCACTCGATCGGCGAGCTGGCCGCCGCCCATGTCATCGGACTGTTCCCGCTGCCCGACGCGGCCGCGCTGGTGGCGGCCCGCGGACGGCTGATGCAGGAGCTGCCGGCGGGCGGGTCCATGGTCGCCGTTCAGGCCACCGAACCGGAAGTGCTCGACCTCATCGGGGACTTGACCGACCGGGTCGGTGTCGCCGCCGTCAACGGGCCGTCCGCCGTCGTCCTGTCCGGTGCCGCCGAAGCCGTGCTCGACATCGCCGGGCAGCTGCGCGCCATGGGCCGCAAGACCAAGCGCCTGGAGGTCAGCCATGCCTTCCACTCACCGCTGATGGAACCGATGCTGGACGGTTTCACCGACGTGGCGCACGGTCTCCGGTTCGCCCCGATTGCCACGCCGTTCTTCTCCACCCTGACCGGCGGCCCGGTCACGGCGGACGAACTCGGCAGCCCCGAGTACTGGGTGCGGCATGTCCGGCAGGCCGTGCGGTTCCACGACGCGGTGGCCGCCCTGGCGGCCGACGGCGTGACCACCTTCCTGGAACTCGGCCCGGACGGCGTGCTGTCCGCGATGGGCCCCAACTGCCTGCCGGCGGACGCGGAAACCATCACCTTCGTCCCCTCCCTTCGCGGCGGCACCCATGAGGCCCAGAGCCTCACCAAGGCCGTCGTCCAGCTGCACACGCGCGGTGTCGCGGTGGACTGGCCGGCGTTCTGCGGCACCCCGGTGGACTGGTCGGCGGCGTTCGACGGACCCCGCCCGCCCCGCACAGAGCTGCCGACCTACGCCTTCCAGCGGCAGCGGTACTGGCTCGACGCGCTGCCCGCACAGCCCGAGGACCTCGGCGCCGCCGGACTCGTCCCGGCGGACCACCCGCTGCTGGGCGCCGCCATCGAACTGCCCGGCTCCGACGGCCTGTTGTTCTCCGGCCGCCTCGCCGCCCACACCCACCCCTGGCTCGCCCAGCACACCGTCGGCGGGACACCGGTACTGCCCGCCTCGGCCGTGGTCGACCTCGTCCTGCGGGCGGGCGACGAGACCGGCTGCGCCCTCGTGGAGGAACTGGTCCTGGAGGACCCGCTGATCCTGCCGGAACAGGGCGGCACACAGCTCAGGCTGACGGTCGTCCCGTCCGGCGAGGGGTACGCCGTCGAGCTGCACTCGCGGCGCGAGGGAACGTCCGGTCCCGGCGGATGGGTCCGCAACGCCCACGGCATGCTGCGCGCCGCAGGCCCGGCGCCGGACGCCGGCCTGACTGTGTGGCCGCCGGAGGGCGCCGTACCCGCTGCGGCCGAGGACCTGTACGAGCGCCTGGCCCAGGCAGGGCTCGACCTTGGGCCGGCATTCCAGGCCGTCCGGATCGTCTGGCGCCGCGACGCCGAGCTCTACGCCGAGCTGGCTCTCGGCCCGGCCGAGGCGCAGGAGGCGGACCGGTACCGCGTGCACCCCGCACTGCTGGACGGAGCGCTGCACGCACTCGGCCTGACGGACACGGCCGGCGAGCTGCCCGGGACCTGGTCGGGCGTGTCCGTGTACGCCACCGGCGCCGCGGCCGCTCGCGTCCGCCTCACCCCCGCCGGGCCGGGCACGGTCTCCCTGCTGCTGACCGATCCGGCCGGGCTGCCGGTCGCGTCGGCGGACGCCGTGCGCCTGCGTCCCGCACCGGCCGACCTGCCCCGTCCGACGGCCCCGCGTGCCGCCCCGGCCGCCCGCCCGGCCCGGCGCACGGTCGCGGCCGAGCCCGCCGTGGAGCCCGGCGCCAGGGACCGGCTGCTGGCCCGGTCACCGGACGAACGGACCCGCACGCTGCTCGACATCGTCCGCCGCTGCACCGCGGTGGTCTTCGGGTACCCCGGGGCCGACGACGTGGACCCGGGGCAGTCGTTCAAGGACATCGGCATCGACTCGCTCACCGCGGTCGAACTGCGCAACCACGTCACGGCGGCCACCGGCCTGCGGGTGCCGCCGACCGTACTGTTCGACTGCCCCACCCCGGCCGCGCTCGCCGCCCGGCTGGACGAGGAAGCGGCCGCCGAGCTGTCCGGAGTGCCCGAACTCCACCGTGAACTTGACCGGTTGGAGGCACTGCTCGCCGCGCTGCCCGACGAGGGCACGGAACGCGAGGGGATCTACGCCCGGCTGCGCGCCCTGACCGGCTCCCGGGAACGGCCGGCGAACCGCACGGCGGACGCCGACCTCGAGTCCGCCACCGCCGAGGACATCTTCGACCTGCTGGATGCCGAACTGGAGTCGTCGTGAGCCCGGAACCCGTGACCGACGAGGCGAAGTACCTCGACTACCTCAAGCGCGCGACGACCGACCTGCGCGAGGCCCGCAGACAGGTGCGTGAGCTGACCGACCGGCAGCACGAACCGGTGGCGATCATCGGTATGAGCTGCCGCTACCCCGATGGTGTCGCCGACCCCGACGGGCTGTGGGAGCTGGTGTCGGAGGGACGGGACGCCATCTCCGGCTTCCCCGACAACCGCGGCTGGCCCGACGACAAGACCGGCCATGGCGGATTCCTGCACCACGCCGACGAGTTCGACGCCGACTTCTTCGGCATCTCACCGCGCGAGGCGCTGGCCATGGACCCCCAGCAGCGGCTGCTGCTGGAAGCGGCCTGGGAGGCGTTCGAGGCGGCCGGCCTCGACCCGTCCACGGCCCGGGGCGAGCAGGTGGGCGTCTTCACCGGCCTCAACCTGCACGACTACGCGACCCGGGCCGAAGCCATCCCCGCCGAGGCCATGGGCTACCTCAGCACCGGCAACGCGGGCAGCGTCGCCTCTGGGCGGATCGCGTACTTCCTCGGCCTGGAGGGCCCGGCCGTCACGGTCGACACGGCCTGCTCCTCCTCCCTCGTGGCCCTGCACCTGGCCGCACAGGCACTGCGGCGGGGGGAGTGCGGGATGGCCCTGGCCGGCGGTGCGACCATCATGAGCTCCCCCGGCGCGTTCGCGGACTTCGGTGCCCAGGGCGGTCTGGCCGCGGACGGCCGGTGCAAGTCGTTCGCCGCGTCGGCCGACGGCACGGCCTGGGGGGAGGGGGTCGGACTGCTCCTGGTGGAGCGGTTGTCCGACGCCCGGCGGCTCGGGCACCCCGTGCTGGCCGTGGTGCGCGGCTCGGCCGTCAACCAGGACGGCGCCAGCAACGGCCTGACCGCACCCAACGGCGGCGCCCAGCGGCGAGTGATCCGGCAGGCCCTCGCGGACGCCCGGCTGGACCCCGTGGACGTCGACGCCGTCGAGGCGCACGGCACCGGCACCCGGCTCGGCGACCCCATCGAGGCCCAGGCCCTGCTGGCCACCTACGGCCAGAACCGGCCGGCCGGCCGCCCGCTCTGGCTGGGCTCGCTCAAGTCGAACATCGGGCACACGATGGCGGCGGCCGGCGTGGGCGGCGTGATCAAGATGGTGCAGGCCATGCTTCACGGCACCCTGCCGAGGACCCTGCACGTGGACGCGCCGTCGCCGCAGATCGACTGGTCGGCGGGCTCCGTCGCGCTGCTGACCGAGGCACGCCCCTGGCCGGTGACGGACCGTCCCCGCCGCGCGGCGGTCTCCTCCTTCGGGATGAGCGGCACCAACGCCCACATCATCCTCGAACAGGCCGAGGAGCGACCCGAAGAAAAGCCCGTGGAACCGTGCGACCAGCCCGAGGGGAAGACCGCGGACCAGTCAGCCGCACACCCCGAGCCGCCGGGCAGCCAACGGCCCCTGCCCGTAGCCGTACCGTCCAAGGCCCCCTCCGACCCCCTGCCCTGGGTCCTCTCCGCCCGCACCCCGCAGGCGCTGCGCGCCCAGGCCGCCCGGTTGGGCACCCATCTGCTCGCCCACCCGGAGCAGCGTGGTGCCGACGTGGCCTGGTCCCTGGTCACCGGCCGCGCCGCACTGGACTACCGCGCGGTCGTGGTCGCCGACGGCCGGGAGGATCTGCTGGACCGCCTCGGCGCCCTCGCGGACGACCGGGACGCCCCGCACACCGTCCGGGGCACGACGGCCGCCCGCCCGGCCGGCCGCACCGCCTTCGTCTTCCCCGGCCAGGGCTCCCAATGGCGCGGCATGGCAACCGAGTTGATCGCCTCCTCCGCTGTCTTCCGGAACCGCCTCACGGCCTGCGAGGAGGCGCTCGCACCCCATGCCGACTGGTCGCTGACCGAGGTACTGCGCGGCGACCCGGACGCGCCTTCCCTCGACCGGGTGGACGTGGTCCAGCCGGCCCTGTTCGCCGTCATGGTGTCGCTGGCGGCCCTGTGGCGGTCGTACGGCATCGAACCGGACGCCGTCGTCGGCCACTCGCAGGGCGAGATCGCGGCCGCCTGCGTGTCCGGCGCTCTCTCGCTGGAGGATGCCGCGCTGGTGGTCGCCCTGCGCAGCCGGGTGCTGAGGCAACTGGCCGGACGCGGCGGCATGGTGTCCGTCGCGCTGCCCGCCGATCAGGTGGCGCCCCGGCTCACCCCGTGGGCGGACCGGATCGCGGTCGCGGCGGTCAACGGCCCGAACGCGACGGTGGTCGCCGGTGACGCCGACGCCCTGGACGACTTCCTGGCCCGCAGCGAGGCGGACGGGCTGCGGGTACGCCGAATACCCGTGGACTACGCCTCCCACTCGCCGCACGTCGAGGCCGTCCGCGAGGAGTTGCTGACGCGGCTGTCGGCCGTCGCACCGAAGCCCGCCGAGGTGCCGTTCTACTCGGCGGTCACCGGCACACCGCTGTCCGGGACGGAGCTGGACGCCGACTACTGGTACCGCAACCTGCGCCGGACCGTGCGCTTCGAGGACACCGTACGCCTGCTGATCCAGGACGGCTTCCGGTACTTCGTCGAGGCGAGCCCGCACCCCGTGCTCGTCGGTGCCGTCGAGGAGACGGCCGAGACGACGGAGGCCGGCCGCGCCGTCACGGCCGTCGGCTCGCTGCTGCGCGAGGAGGGCCGCCTCACCCGTTTCCTGCAGTCGGCGGGCGAGCTGTACGTCCGGGGCGCGGACGTCGGCTGGACCGACACGCTGCCGCCTGCCCGCCGCGTCGAGTTGCCGCGCTACGCGTTCCAGCGGCGTTCGTTCTGGCTGGCATCCACCCCCGCCACGACGCTCCCCGCGGCCCTCGCGCCCGTGCCCGCCGCCGAGGAGGACAGCGGGGCGTTGCAGCGGACCCTGGCCGGTCTCGCCGACGACGCGCAGCGGGCCGCCGCCGTCGCCGACCACGTCCGCGCGGCCGCCGCCGCCGTACTGGGACACGCCGAGCCCCAGGACGTCGACCCCGACCGGTCCTTCGTCGAGCTGGGATTCGAGTCCCTGACGGCCCTGCAACTGCGTAATCGGCTACGGGACTCCACCGGGCTGTCCCTGCCGCCGACCCTTGTCTTCGACCACCCGACGGTCACCGCGCTGGCCGCACATCTGGCGGAGCGACTGGGACAGACGCCCGGCGAGCCCTCGGACGACCCGCTGACCGGCCTGTTCCGCCAGGCGTACCGTACCGGCCGGCTCATGGAGGGCTTCCAGCTGCTGAGCGCCGCCGCGGCGCTGCGACCGGACTTCGCCACGCGCGCCGAGGCGGACCGCCTGCCCACGCCGGTGCGTATCACCGCCGGAACCGGCGACCTCGCCGTGCTGTGCTTCCCCTCGCTCAGCGCCGTCTCGGGACCGCAGGAGTATCTGCGGCTCGGCGCGGCGCTCGGTGCCGCGGGGGAGGTCTGGGCACTGCCGCACACCGGCTTCGCGGCTGGTGAGCTGCTGCCCCGCTCGGCGCAGGCACTGGTCGGCGCCCAGGCGGAGACCGCCGTCGAACTCGCCGCAGGCCGCCCGATCGTGCTGCTCGGCCGCTCCTCCGGCGGATGGATCGCCCACGCGGTGGCCGAGCACCTGGCCGCGCTCGGCATCCCGGCCGCCGCTGTGGTGCTGGCCGACACCTTCTCCCGGACCGCGGACCGTTCCAGCACCCAGCTGATGGTCGCGCAGCTCCTGGAGAACGAGGAGGCCGCCGAATTCCTCGACGACCAGCGGCTGGTGGCGATGGGCGGCTACTTCCGGGTGTTCGCGCACTGGACCCCGGGGCCTCTGAAGACCCCCGTGCTGCTGCTGCGTGCCACCGACGACGTCCCCGGAGCGGCTCCGGGCGGACGAGGGGCCGGCTGGGAGCACGCCCACCACGTGATCGACGTACCCGGAGACCACTTTTCGATGCTCGACGAACACCATCGGACTACCGCCGACGCCATCGCGTCCTGGCTGCGCACGGAGGTACGGGGATGAACAACTCCCTTGCTGCACAAGAACTCTGGATCCACCGTTACCACCCGGCGCCCGAGGACACCGATGTGTCGCTGGTCTGCTTCCCCCACGCGGGCGGCTCCGCCAGCTACTTCCACCCGCTCGCCACCGCCCTGGCGGGCGTCGCGGACATCCTGCCGGTGCAGTACCCGGGGCGGCAGGACCGCCGCGCCGAACCGCCGATCACCTCGATCTTCCGCCTGGCCGACGAGATCGTCACCGTGCTGGAGTCGCTCCCGCGGCGCCGGCTGGTGTTGTTCGGGCACAGCATGGGGGCCTGCGTGGGCTTCGAGGTGGCCCGCCGGATCGAGCAGCGCTCCTCGCTCGACCTGCTGGGTCTGGTCGCCTCCGGCCGCACCGCCCCGCCCAAGCTGCGCGACCGCGGGGTCCGCTCGATGGACGACGACGGCGTCATCGCCGAGATCCGACGGCTGAACGGCACCGACGACCGGCTGCTCCTCGACGACGACATCATCCGGATGATCATGCCCGCCATCCGTGGCGACTACGAGGCGGTGGAGTCCTACCGCTACGAGCCGGGACCCCGCCTGCGCTGCCCCATCAGCGTGCTGGTGGGCGACGACGATCCGCAGGTCACCCTCGCCGAGGCCGAGGAGTGGCGGGACCACACCGAGGGCGGCTTCACCCTGCGCAGCTTCCCCGGCGGTCACTTCTATCTGGCCGAACAGAACGCCCAGGTGGCCCAGGCACTCGCCGAGGACCTGGCGCGCTTCCGCTGACCGATTCCCCGCCGGCGCCGTCGTCGGCGGCGTTCTCCCCCCAACACAGAAAGAACTGGTATGGCAAACGAACCGGCTGTCCCGGCACGACCGTCGTTCGGACTCACCGTCCTGGCCGTGTCCCTGCCGATGTTCATGGTGGCCTTGGACAACCTGGTGGTCACCAACGCCCTGGCGTCCATCCGACGTGACCTGGGTGCCTCGGTGCAGGGCCTGCAGTGGGTCACCAACAGCTACATCCTCGGCTTCGCCGGCCTGCTGCTGGTCGCGGCGGGCCTCGGAGACCGGTACGGACGGCGCAAGGTGTTCGTCTGCGGGCTCTCCTTGTTCGTGCTGTTCTCGGTCGGCTGCGCACTGTCCACCTCCACCCCGGCCCTCGTCGCCCTGCGCGCCCTTCAGGGCATGAGCGCGGCGGCCGTCCTGCCGCTGTCGCTGACGATGCTGACCGTGGCCGTGCCGCCGGAGAAGCGGGGCGTGGCGATCGGGGTCTGGTCCAGCATCAGCAGCCTGGCGGTCGGCATCGCTCCGCTGATCGGCGGCGCCATCACCACCGGCATCGGCTGGCACTGGCTGTTCTGGCTGAACGTCCCGATCGGCCTCATCGCCGTGCCGCTGGTGCTGCGCGTCCACAGCGAGAGCCGCGGTGCGGCAGCCGGACTCGACCTCCTTGGGCTGCTGCTCGGCGCCGTCGGTGTGCTCGCCCTTGTCTGGGCCATCGTGGACAGCAGCGAATACGGCTGGACCTCGGCCCGTGTGCTCGGGATGTACGCCTCGGCCGCCGTACTGCTGGTGCTGTTCGTCCTGTGGGAGCGCCGGGCCGCCGAGCCGCTGCTGCCGCTGCGCATCTACCGCGTCCGCGCCTTCACCCTGACCAACATCGCCTCCCTCGCCGTGTACTTCGGCCTGTTCGGTTCGATCTTCTTCCTCGCCCAGTACCTCCAGGTGGTCCGCCACCACTCGCCGTTCGTGGCCGGCCTGTGGACCCTGCCGTGGGCCGTCATGCCGACGATCTGCGCTCCGTACGCCGGCAAGCTCATCCCCAAGGTCGGGGCCAGCAAGCTGATCGCCGCCGGGCTGGGGCTCGCCGCCCTGGGGCTGGCCTGGTGCGCGCTGATCTCCGACCCGGGCACCGCCGACTGGCAGATGGTGGTGCCGTACATGCTGTGCGGCATCGGCACCGGTCTGATTTTCGCGCCGAGCGCGACGGTGGTGGTCACCTCCGTTCAGCCGCAGGACATAGGCAAGGCGTCCGGCACCAACGCGACCGTCCGCGAGATCGGCAGTGCCCTGGGTATCGCCGTTCTCACCACCGTGTTCATCAGCCGGGGCGGCAACTACCTCTCGCCGGCGGCCTTCAACGACGCGATGATCCCCGGTCTGTGGATCTGTGTGGTGGTCCTGCTGGCCGGCGGCGCGGTGGCGCTGGGCATCCCGGCGCTGAACCCGTCCGCCCCCGCCCCTGCCGCCACCAAGCAGCCGGCTCTCGACTGATCTCCCATCCCACAAGGAGCACACGCACATGGTCACTTTCACCGACCTCTACGCCGAGTACGGTGTGAAATCCCCGCACGATCTGTTCGAGCAGCTGCGCGAGGAACGCCCCCTGTTCCAGGTCGAGTTGCCCAACGGCGTGCCGCTGTGGCTGGTCACCCGGTACGCCGACTGCCGGGCAGGGCTCGGCGACGCGCGGCTGTCCAACCGGATCGGCACCCGGATCGTCGCCCAGGACATCCTGCCCGCCGAGATCCGGGCCAGCATGGGCACCCATATGCTGCGGGTCGACGGCACCGACCACACCCGGCTGCGGCGGCTGGTCTCCTCGGTCTTCACGGCCAAGCGGATCGAACGGCTCCGGCCGATGATCGAGCAGATGACCAGCGACCTGCTCGACAAGATGGCCGTCCAGGAACACCCGGACGCCATCCACGATCTGGCCTACCCGCTGCCGATGCAGGTCATCTGCGAACTGCTCGGTGTTCCCGTGTCCGACCACGAGCGCTTCCGCACCTGGTCGAACGCCTATCTCGCCGGGGTCGGCACACAGAACTTCCCGGTCGACGTGGTGACGGAGTTCGTCCACTACGTCCGGGAACTCGTCGAGCAGAAGCGGGCCGAGCCGGACGACAAGCTGCTGTCCGCGATGATCTCCGCCCGGGACAACGAGGACCGGCTCGCCGAGAACGAGCTGACCTCGATGTGCTTCCTGCTCATTATCGCCGGCTATGAGACCACGGTGAACCTGCTCGGCAACGGCACGGCCATGCTGCTCGCCGACCGGGAGCTGGCCGCCCGGCTGCGGGCCGACCACGAGGCGATACCGGGGGCCGTCGAGGAGTTCCTGCGCTTCGAGAGCCCGGTGCCCGGCGCGAGCTTCCGGGTCGCCACCGAGACCCTGGAGCTCGGCGGCCGGACCATCGAGGAGGGCGAACTCGTCCTGATCTCCCTGCTGTCGGCCAACCGCGACGAGCGGGTCTTCGCGGACTCAATGACCTTCGACGCCGAGCGCAACCCCAATCAGCACATGGCCTTCGGCTACGGCATGCACTACTGCCTGGGCGCCCCGCTGGCCCGGCTGGAGGCCCACATCGCCTTCCGTCAACTGCTGGAGCGCTTCCCCGAGATGGAACGCCTGGACCCGACGGCCGAGCTCAAGTGGCGGCCCGGTCTGGTGATGCGCGGTCTGACCGAACTCCCGGTGAAGCTCAACCAGTAGACACACCGACGGTGGTGGCCGGCCGATACGGCCACCACCCGCCGGACCCCAAGCCCTCTAGACCCCTGGGAGTCTGTGGTGACAGCCGACCTGGTGGCGGCGATCGAGTCGCCGGACGCAGTGTCACGCGACTTCGCGTCCCTGCCGGTACCGGAGACCTATCGCGCCGCCGTGCTCTTCAAGGACGAGCAGCACATGTTCGACGGACTGCCGGTCACCGACCGGGAGCCCGCGAAGGCCCTGCACATCAGTGACGTGGCCACCCCGGAGCCCGGACCCGGCGAGGCCCTGATCGCCGTCATGGCGAGTTCCGTCAACTACAACACGGTGTGGAGCGCCTTGTTCTCGCCCGTGCCGACCTTCGCCTTCCTCGAACGCTACGCCCGCACCGGAGGACCGGCCGCGCGGCACGACCTTCCCTACCATGTGATCGGCTCCGACCTCTCCGGCGTGGTGCTGCGCACCGGACCCGGAGTACGCCGCTGGCAGCCCGGTGACCGGGTGGTCGCGCACTGTCTGTCCGTCGAACTGGAGGACGCGGCGGGCCACAACGACACGATGCTGGACCCCGAGCAGCGGATCTGGGGCTTCGAGACCAACTTCGGCGGCCTGGCCCAGCTGGCGCTGGTGAAGTCCAACCAGCTGATGCCGAAGTCCGCCCACCTCACCTGGGAGGAGGCGGCCGCACCCGGCCTGGTCAACTCCACCGCCTACCGACAGCTGATCTCGCGCAACGGCGCTGGCATGAAGGTGGGCGACAACGTGCTGATCTGGGGCGCGGGCGGCGGTCTCGGCTCGTACGCCACCCAGTACGCGCTGGCGGGGGGCGCGATACCGATCTGCGTGGTCTCCAACGAGCAGAAGGCGGCGATCTGCCGTGCGATGGGCGTCGAGGCCATCATCGACCGCGGCGCGGAGGACTACCGGTTCTGGAAGGACGAGCACACCCAGGACCCCAGGGAGTGGAAGCGCTTCGGCGGCAGGATCCGCGAGCTGACCGGCGGCGAGGACGTGGACATCGTCTTCGAGCACCCGGGCCGGGAGACCTTCGGTGCCTCCGTCTACGTCGCCCGCCGCGGCGGGACCGTCGTCACCTGCGCCTCCACCTCCGGCTACCGGCACGAGTTCGACAACCGCTATCTCTGGATGCACCTCAAGCGGATCATCGGCTCCCACTTCGCCAACTACCGCGAGGCCTGGGAGGCCAACCGCCTCGTCGCCAAGGGCCGGATCCATCCCACCCTCTCCCGTACCTACCCGCTCGCCGAGGTCGGCCAGGCGGCGACCGACGTCCACCGCAACCGGCACCACGGCAAGGTCGGCGTGCTGTGCCTGGCCCCCCAGGAGGGCCTGGGCGTCACCGACCGCGAGCTGCGGGCCGAACACGAACCGGCCATCAACCGGTTCCGCACCGACTGAGCCCGGCGGCACCGCCGCCCTCCCCGCCTCTCACCCCCCACACCCATCCGCGATCACACAGATTGGCAGTACGTACGTGACGGACACCCCGGTCGACAACAGCCCCCTCACCTACCCGTTCGAGCGGCCCTCGGCGCTTGAGGCGTGCCCTCACTACAAGCGGCTGAGGGAGACCGATCCGGTCGCGGAGATCCGGATGCCCAGCGGCGACCACGCCCTCTTAGTCACCGACTACGAATCGGTGCGAACCGTGCTGTCCGACGCCCGCTTCAGCCGGGCCGCCACCGCCCAGCCCGGCGCCCCCCGGATCGGGACCGAGCCGCAGAACGCCAAGAACCTGCTCAGCATGGACCCGCCGGAGCACACCCGGGTACGCCGGCTGGTCTCCCGGGAGTTCACCGCCCGCCGGGTGGCGGCCCTGCGGCCGCGCATCCAGAGCTGCACCGACGAACTGCTGGACGCGATGGAGAAGGCCGGGTCCCCGACCGACCTGGTCCCGGCCCTCGCCTTTCCGCTGCCCGTGACCGTCATCTGCGAGCTGCTCGGGGTCCCGCTCGACGAACGGGAGCAGATCGCCGAATGGTCCGGCACCGTTCTGTCGACCGTCTCACTGCCGGTCGAGCAGATCATGGCCGCCCACATGGGCCTGGCCACCTATCTGGGCAAGCTCATCGCCGTCAAGCGGGAGAAGCCGGGCGACGACCTCCTCTCCGCCCTGGTGTCGATCCACGAGGCGGACGCCGAACGACTCGACGAGGAGGAACTGCTCCACCTGGCGATCACTCTCCTCATCGCCGGACACGAGACCACGACCAACCAGATCGCCAACGGTGTCCTGGCGTTGTTGACGCACCCCGAACAGTTCGAGGCGGCCCGCCGTGACCCCGGGAGGGTCCCCGCCGCCGTGGAGGAGCTGCTGCGCTTCGTCCCCCCGGGAGACGAGGCGACCCTGCGCATCGCCATGGAGGACGTGAAGCTGGGCGACACTGTCGTGCCCGCGGGCACCGCGGTGCTCGCGTCCCTGGCCTCCGCCAACCGTGACGCCGGGCAGTTCACCGATCCCGACACCCTCGATGTCACCCGCGTCCCGGACGTCCAGCACCTGACGTTCGGCTACGGCATCCACTACTGCCTCGGCGCGGGCCTGGCCCGTCTGGAGCTGGAGATCGCCATCGGCAGCCTGCTGCGCCGCTTCCCCACGCTTCGGCTGGCTGTGCCGGCGCAGGAGGTGCCGCGCTCCTCCGGTCGCCTCATCCACGGCGTGACGTCGTTGCCCGTCGCCTGGTAGGGGAGACGGGGAGTCCGCCAGGGCGGCCGCGCCGGAGTGCCGGCCCGGCCGCCCTCAGGTTTGTCCTGGTCGAGAACATCGCGATCCTGACCGACCGGTTCGCGGGGGCACCTCGCCGTGGTCGCCGTACCGATGTCAACTCGTAGCGCCTCGCTGTCTCTCGTCGCGCGCGACCCCCGACCGGATTCTTGACCCCTGCTGTGGCCTCCGCGATGCTGTGTTGCGATGCACGAGATGCGTACCGTATTAGGCAACGTCTCGTCCCTCTGTCAGCCGAGGAGTGACCATGTCACAGCAGGTCCGTGCTGTCGTCGCGAGGAGCAAGGGCGCCCCTGTCGGTCTGGAGACGATCGTCGTGCCCGACCCCGGCCCGGGTGAGGCGCTGGTCAAGGTCGAGGCCTGCGGCGTCTGCCACACCGATCTGCACTATCGCGAGGGCGGTATCAGCGACGACTTCCCGTTCCTGCTGGGGCACGAGGCGGCGGGGGTGGTCGAGGCGGTGGGTGACGGGGTCACCGATGTGGCACCCGGTGACTTCGTGATCCTGAACTGGCGTGCCGTGTGCGGCCAGTGCCGGGCCTGTCTGCGAGGGCGGCCCTGGTACTGCTTCAACACCCACAACGCCCGGCAGAAGATGACGTCGGCCGACGGCACGGAGCTCTCGCCCGCTCTGGGGATCGGTGCCTTCGCGGAGAAGACTCTGGTGGCGGCCGGGCAGTGCACCAAGGTGGACCGGGCCGCGTCGGCGGCGGCCGCCGGACTGCTGGGCTGCGGTGTGATGGCAGGCATCGGCGCGGCCCTCAACACCGGCAACGTCGGGCGCGGGGACACCGTAGCCGTGATCGGCTGCGGTGGCGTGGGGGACGCGGCGATCGTCGGGGCGAACCTGGCGGGTGCGGCGAAGATCATCGCCGTGGACATCGACGACCGGAAACTGGCCACGGCGAGGAGGCTGGGTGCGACGCACACGGTCAACTCCCGGCAGACCGACGCGGTCGACGCGGTGCGCGAGCTGACCGGAGGGTTCGGCGCCGATGTGGTCATCGAGGCGGTGGGCCGTCCGGAGACCTACCGGCAGGCCTTCTATGCGCGCGATCTCGCCGGGACCGTGGTGCTGGTCGGCGTACCGACCCCACAGATGCAGCTGGAGCTGCCACTGCTGGACGTCTTCGGCCGGGGCGGGGCGCTGAAGTCGTCCTGGTACGGCGACTGTCTGCCCTCGCGCGACTTCCCGATGCTCATCGACCTCTATCTGCGGGGCCGCCTCGACCTGGACGCCTTCGTCACCGAGACCATCGCCCTGGACGAGGTGGAGAAGGCCTTCGAGCGCATGCACCAAGGCGACGTTCTGCGGTCCGTGGTGGTCTTCTGACGGTCGGAGCCCGCATCGACCGCCTCGTCACATCGGGGACGTTCTCGCCGGACGGCGGCGCCTGGGACGTCGACGACCACGTGTGGCTCGTGCGAACGACGACGAGGCGGTCGTCATCGACGCCGCCCATGTCGCGCCGCACCTCTTCGCGCACTTCAGCGGCGACACGCTGACCGACCCCGGTTTCTGACCGCCCCGGCGGCGCGAGGCGGCCCTGCCCGGCGACGGGTCCCTTGGGGGCGCCGGGCAGGGTCGTCGTCGCCTCTGTGAGGCCCCGGTTCCGCCTGTTCACCTGTGCTTTCGAGGTCGCTTCGACGTGCCCGGAGAACCGCCGTCGCACCCCACGCACCCCGGCCTGTGGATGCCTTGACAAGGGTTCAGAACGGCCCGCAGACTGACGTTGCGCTAACCGCAATCCGTTTCGTTATACGCACCCGAGGTGTCATGATGATTCCCGCGTGCCGTCTTGCGGATCTGCCGCGAGGCGAGGCCCATCGGCTCGACATCGACCCGCCGGTGTCGGTGTTCCACACCGACGACGGCGAGCTCTTCGCCATCGACGACACCTGCACCCACCAGGACGCCTCGCTCGCCGACGGCTGGCTGGAGGGCTGCGAGGTCGAATGCCCCTTGCACGCCTCCAAGTTCGACCTGAGGACCGGAGCCGTGGATGCACCGCCGGCAAAGCTTCCGGTCCGCACCCACGAGGTCGTCGTCGAGGACGGCATGGTCTACGTCCGGCTGTCCGCTCAGGCGCCCAACCTGCCGCCGTGCGTCGCCGCCCGCCTGGCCGGAGGCGCGGCGTGAGGACCGTGGCCGTGGTGGGCGCCTCACTGGCCGGTCTGTCGGCCGCGCGCTCGCTGCGGCAGCGCGGCTACGACGGCCGGCTGGTCGTCATAGGCGAGGAACCCCATCGCCCGTACGACAGGCCGCCGTTGTCGAAGGAGTTCCTGGCCGGCACCATCGGCGAGGCGGAACTGGCGCTGGAGCGGGACGACGAGGACCTCCGGGCGGAGTGGGTGCTCGGTGCCCGTGCCATCGGACTCGACCGCACCGAGCGAGCGGTCCGGCTCGCCGACGGCCGGGGGATACGCGCCGACGGCGTGGTCGTCGCGACCGGAGCCGCCGCCCGCACCCTGCCCGGCACCAAGGGCCTTGCCGGGGTCCATGTGCTGCGCACCCTCGACGACGCCCGCGCTCTGCGGGAGGACCTTGCCCGGGGCGGACGGCTGGTGGTGGTCGGCGGCGGGTTCGTCGGCGCCGAGGTCGCCTCCACGGCGTACGCCCTCGGCCTCGACGTGACCGTGATCGAGGCGGCGCCGACGCCGCTGGCCGGACCGCTCGGCGAGACCATGGGCCGGGTCGTCGCCGCCCTCCACACCGACCACGGTGTACCGCTGCTGTGCGGGGTGGGGGTCAAGGGGCTGAGCGGGGAGCGCCGGGTCGATGCCGTACTGCTGGAGGACGGGCGCGGCGTTCCCGCCGACACGGTCGTCGTCGGTGTCGGTGCGCGTCCCTGCGACGAGTGGCTCCAGGGCTCCGGTATCGCGCTCGACAACGGCGTGAAGTGCGGCGCCGACGGGCGCACCAGCGTGGCCGGGGTGGTCGCCGTGGGCGACTGCGCCAACTGGTACGACCCGAGCGCCGGCACCCACCGCCGGGTCGAGCACTGGACCGGCGCGCTGGAACGCCCGGACGCCGCCGTCGCCGCGCTGCTCGCGTACGGTGCGAGGGAACCGGCCGTCCCCCGACCTCCGTACTTCTGGTCCGATCAGTACGGCGTGAAGATCCAGTTCGTGGGCTGTGCCGCCGGGGCCGACAGTGTGGCCGTCGAGGAGGGCGCGATCGACGACCGCAGCTTCCTCGCCGTCTACCGGAGGGGCGGCCGGCCGGTCGCCGTGCTCGGGATGAACCAGCCGCGGCTGTTCACCCGCCGACGCAAGCAGTTCACCGCCACGGCATCTTGACACCGTGTCGGCGGGCTCTCATGCTGCGTTGCACATGACACGGAGGGTTGCCCTATATGCAACCGCTGGGTGAAGTCGCCCTTCCCGGCACGTGACTGAACTTTCCACGGCGTTCCCCGAGGAGTGAAGCGTTGACCTCGACAAGCCTGCCGGACAGCCTGATCGCCACCCTTCCCGGCGCCGCCTACACGGACCCCGCAGTCTTCGCCCAGGAACAGGAGCGCATCTTCGAGACGATGTGGTTCTGCGTCGCCCGCGCCGCGGACCTGCCGAGGCCCGGTGCCTTCCGCACCGTCGACGTGGGGCGTGAGAGCATCCTCGTCACCCGGGCCCGGGACCACTCGATCCGCGCCTACTTCAACGTCTGCCGGCACCGCGGAGCCAAGCTCTGCACCGATGGGGCGGGTGAGGTCAAGCGCGCCTTCCAGTGCCCGTACCACGCCTGGACCTACGGCCTCGACGGCTCGCTGGTCGCGGCGCCCAACCTCACCAAGATGCCCGACGTGGGCCGCACGCGGTACGGCCTGGTGAGTGTGGCCGTCCGCGAATGGCTCGGCTATGTCTGGGTGTGCCTGGCGGAGAACCCGCCCTCCTTCGAGGAGGACGTCATCGGCGAGGTGGTCACCCGCCTCGGCGACGTGGAGTCGATCGAGCGCTATGACGTCGCCCGCCTCGCGGTGGGCGAACGGATCGTCTACGACGTCAAGGCGAACTGGAAGCTCATCGTCGAGAACTTCATGGAGTGCTACCACTGCGCCACGATCCATCCCGAACTCACCGAGGTGCTGCCCGAGTTCGCCGACGGTTACGCCGCCCAGTACTACGTGGGCCACGGCGCCGAGTTCGGCGAGGACGTCCAGGGCTTCACCGTCGACGGCTCCGAGGGACTGGACCGCATCCCGGGGGTGTCCGAGGAACAGGACCGCCGGTACTACGCGATCACCGTCAAGCCGCAGGTGTTCATCAACCTCGTGCCCGACCATGTGATCTTCCATCGGATGTACCCGGTCGCCGTCGACCGCACGGTCGTCGAGTGCGACTGGCTCTATCTCCCACACGTCGTGGAGAGCGGCAAGGACGTCAGCCGGTCCGTGGAACTCTTCGACCGGGTCAACCGCCAGGACTTCGACGCCTGCGAGCGCACCCAGCCGGGGATGAGCTCACGCCTGTACGCCAAGGGCGGCGTGCTCGTGCCCAGTGAGCACCACATCAGCGCCTTCCATGACTGGGTTCAGGAGCGTCTCGGTACCCGTCACCCCGAGTGAAGGGGGCCGGGTGCCCGTGGCCCGCGGGGAGGGCGCACGCGGGCCGTGCCGCCGTCGTACTGTGTGCGGTCAGCCCAGGTGACCCATGCGACGACTGATCTCCTGCGCGCCCTTGACCAGCACCGGAGCCAGCTCGTGCATGCGCTCCTCGGTGAACCGGTACGCAGGCCCGGAGGCGCTGATCGACGCGATGACCTCGCCTTCCCGGTCGCGGATCGGTGCGGCCATGGCGTGCAGCCCGATCTCCAGCTCCTCCAGCGTCCAGGCGTAACCGCGCTCGCGGGCCTCGGCGAGGTTCTTCTCCAGCTTCGCCTTCGAGGAGATCGTGTGCGGGGTCAGCTTCTTCAGGCCGGCCTCCGTCAGCAGCGCGGTGCGGTCCTTGGCCGGCAGATGGGCCAGCATGATCTTGCCGCTGGAGGTGGCGTGCAGGGGTGTCAGCTGGCCGACCCAGTTGTGCGCGGTGACCGCGGCCTGACCGCGCACCTGGTAGAGGTTGATCGCATAGTGCTCCTGCATCACGGCGATGTTGACCGTCTCACCGATGCTCTCGGCCAGGCGCTCGCACACCGGCCGGCTCTGCTGGGTGATGTCGATGCGTCCCGTGACAGCGCCCGCCAGACGGACGATGCCGAAGCCGAGGCTGTACTTGCCCCGTTCGCCCGACTGCTCGACAAGACCTCGCGACTCCAGGGCGCCGAGCAGTCGGAACGCGGTCGACTTGTGCACATCGATCTCGGCGGCCACCTCGCTCACGCCCGCCTCGCCGCGCTGGGCGAGGATCTCCAGGACGCTGATGGCCCGGTCCACGGACTGCACCCCGCCGGACGGCGACCCACTGGTTTCGGTATCCGGACTGTAGTTGCTCATAACGGAACTATACGCGCAGTAAACAACGCTCTAGCAAGCAACGCGGCGTGAACAAAGGGCGTTCAAGTTGCGTGGTTCGCAACCTAGAGCGTATTGCGATACCCGTACTAACATGCCCCGCATATCGACGGCGCGAGCGAGACGAGGCACCATGGCTCTCCTGCACTACGACTTCGTCATCGTCGGCGGTGGATCAGCCGGCAGCGCACTGGCGAACCGACTCTCGGCCGACCCCGCGAACCGGGTGCTCGTACTGGAGGCGGGCCGCCCCGACTACCCGTGGGACGTGTTCATCCACATGCCCGCAGCGCTGACCTACCCCATCGGCAGCCGCTTCTACGACTGGAAGTACGAGTCCGAGCCCGAGCCCCATATGGGCGGCCGGCGCATCTACCACGCCCGCGGCAAGGTGCTCGGCGGCTCCAGCAGCATCAACGGCATGATCTTCCAGCGCGGCAACCCCCTGGACTACGAGCGCTGGGCGGACGGGCCCGGGATGGAGACCTGGGACTACGCCCACTGTCTGCCGTACTTCCGCCGGATGGAGAACTGTCTGGCGGCCGACCCGGACGACGAGTTCCGCGGCCATGACGGTCCTCTCGTCCTGGAACGCGGTCCGGCCGCCAACCCGCTCTTCACCGCCTTCCTCAAGGCCACCCAGCAGGCGGGCTACGCGCCCACGGACGACGTCAACGGCTACCGGCAGGAGGGTTTCGCCAAGTTCGACCGCAACGTCCACCGCGGTCGCCGTCTGTCGGCCTCGAAGGCGTATCTCCGGCCCGCGATGAAGCGGCCGAACCTCACCGTGAAGACGCGTGCCCTCGTCACCCGGGTCCTCTTCGAGGGCACGCGCGCCGTCGGCGTCGAGTACCAGCAGGGTCGCCGTGCGCCGCAACAGGTCCGGGCCCGTGAGGTCATCCTGTGCGGCGGCGCCGTCAACACCCCGCAGCTGCTGCAGCTCTCCGGCGTCGGCAACGCCGCCGAGCTGTCCGCCCTCGGCATCGACGTCGTCCACGACCTGCCGGGCGTCGGCGAGAACCTGCAGGACCACCTGGAGGTGTACGTCCAGTACGCCTGCAGACAACCCGTCTCCGTGCAGCCGTACATGGCGAAGTGGCGCGCCCCCTTCATCGGGCTGCAATGGCTGTTCCGCAAGGGCCCCGCTGCCACCAACCACTTCGAGGCGGGCGGCTTCGCCCGCAGCAACGAGGACGTGGACTATCCCAACTTGATGTTCCACTTCCTGCCGGTCGCCGTCCGCTACGACGGCTCCTCGCCGGCCGGCGGTCACGGCTACCAGGTGCATGTGGGGCCCATGTATTCGGACGCCATCGGATCGGTGAAGATCAAGAGCAAGGACCCGCGCGAACGCCCCGCGCTGCGCTTCAACTACCTCTCCACGGAGCAGGACCGCCGTGAGTGGGTCGAGGCGATCCGCGTCGCACGCAGGATTCTCGACCAGCCCGCCCTTGCCCCCTACAACGGCGGCGAGACCTCGCCCGGCCCCTCGGTCGAGTCCGACGAGGAGATCCTCTCCTGGGTCGCCGAGGAGGGCGAGACGGCCCTGCACCCCTCGTGCACCTGCAAGATGGGCACCGACGAGATGTCCGTCGTGGATCCGCTGAACATGAGAGTGCACGGACTGGACGGGCTGCGCGTGGTGGACGCGTCGGTGATGCCGTACGTCACCAACGGCAACATCTACGCTCCGGTGATGATGATCGCCGAGAAGGCGGCCGACCTCATCCTCGGCAAGGAGCCGCTGCCGCCCTCCAAGGCCGTGTACTACCGTCATCGCGACGCCCGGAAACAGGCCGGGTGAGCGGTGGGTGCCGAGGTCCTGCGGGCGCTGCTCGCTCGCGTCCGCTACGAGGTGCTGCCGACGAGGGCGACGGAGGAGAAGGTCCTCGCCCATGTGCCGCGCGACGTCGTGGTCACCGTCACCGCGTCGCCGGTCAAAGGCCTGGAGCCGACCCTCGGCCTCACCGAGCGGCTCGCGGCACACGGTTACCGCGTCGTCCCTCATGTCCCCGCGCGGCTGCTGCGGGACGACGCGCACCTGAAGGACGTCGCGGAGCGGCTGCGCGCGGCAGGGGTCGACGACGTCTTCGTCCCGGCGGGTGACGCCGACCCGCCGGCCGGGCCGTACGACGGAGCGCTGCCGGTGCTGCGCCGACTGAGCGACCTGGGCGGGCCCTTCGCGGACATCGGCATCACCGGCTATCCGGAAAGCCATCCGCTCATCCACGACGACGTCATCGTCCAGTCGATGGGGGACAAGCAGGCGCACGCCACCTACATCGTCAGCAACCTGTGCTTCGACACGCGCGTGCTGGCCGACTGGATCGCCCGGATCCGGCGCCGCGGCGTGACACTGCCCCTGTACCTGGGCGTCGCCGGGCCCGTCGAGCGGGCGAAACTGCTGTCCATGGCGACGAAGATCGGAGTCGGGGAGTCGGCCCGCTTTCTCACCCGGCACGCGTCCTGGTTCCTGCGGTTCGCGGCACCTGGCGGATACGCCCCGGAGAGGCTGCTCGCGCGCGGCGCGGAGCGGTTCACCGAGCCGTCGGCGGGAGTGGCCGGCCTGCACCTGTTCACCTTCAACCAGATCGCTGAGACGGAGCGTTGGCGCCGCGCCCTGCTGGACCGGCTGGGCGGCTGAGACGCGTGCGCGAGCGTCGCTCCGACTACGGGATCGGGACCCGCCGCCCTCTTGACGGGTGTCCTTCCCTTCGGACAGGGTGTTCCACCACAAACAATGCAGTGCACAATGCGCAACGACTTCGTTCGAAGGGCGCGGCCGTGGCAGATCTGTATGTGGACGGAGAGTGGCGCGCTCCGGTGGCGGGCGGCCATCGGGAGATCCGCTGTCCGGCGGACGGCACACTGGTCGCGACGGTCTCCGAGGCGACCCGCCCCGACACCGAGGCGGCGATCGCTGCGGCCCGGCGTGCCTTCGACGACGGCCCCTGGCCCCACACCCCCGAGCGTGTACGCGGCGCACTGCTGCTGCGCACCGCCGACATCCTGGAACGCGACGCCAAGGACTTCGCCCGCGCGGAGTCGCTCGACACCGGAAAGCGTCTGGTGGAGAGCGAGTACGACATCGCCGACGTCGTCTCCTGCTTCCGCTACTACGGCGGTGTCGCCGGCACCAGCGCCGGCCGGGTGGTCGACACCGGCCGCGACGACGCGCTCAGCCGGGTCGCCTACGAGCCCGTCGGTGTCTGCGGACTGATCACTCCCTGGAACTACCCGCTGCTGCAGGCCTCGTGGAAGGTCGCCCCGGCCCTGCTCGCGGGGAACACCGTGGTCCTCAAGCCCAGCGAGCTGACTCCCTCCACCTCGATCCTGCTGATGAAGGCCCTTGAGGAGGCGGGCCTCCCGGCCGGCGCCGCCCAACTCGTCCTGGGCGCCGGAGCCGAGGTGGGCGCGCCGTTGGCCGAGGACCCGGCCGTCGACATGGTGTCGTTCACCGGAGGCGTCGAGACCGGGCGGCGCATCATGGCCGCCGCCGCCGCGACGGTGAAGAAGGTCGCGCTGGAACTCGGCGGCAAGAACCCGAACGTCGTCTTCGCCGACGCCGACTTCGAGACCGCCGTCGACTTGGCCCTCACCGCCGTCTTCCTGCACTCCGGACAGGTGTGCTCGGCCGGCGCCCGCCTGATCGTCGAGGACTCGCTGCACGACGCCTTCGTCGACGAACTCGTGCGCCGCGCACGGCTCATCCGCCTGGGCGGCCCCTTCGACCCGGAGGCCGAGACCGGTGCGCTGATCTCCGCACAGCACCGGGAGAAGGTCGAGGAGTACGTCGCCGCCGGCCTCGCCGAGGGCGCCGTACTGCGCTGCGGCGGCGCGCGCCCCGACGATCCCGCGCTGGGAGGCGGCTTCTACTACCCGCCCACCGTCCTCGACGAGTGCCGACAGGACATGCGCGTCGTGCACGAGGAGTCCTTCGGCCCCGTGCTCACCGTCGAGCGCTTCCGTGACGAGGACGACGCGGTCCGCATCGCCAACGACACGCAGTACGGCCTCGCCGGAGCCGTCTGGACGCAGGACGCGGGCAAGGCCCAGCGGGTGGCGCGCAGGCTGCGCCACGGCACCGTGTGGATCAACGACTACCACCCCTACGTGCCGCAGGCGGAATGGGGTGGCTTCGGACACTCCGGCGTGGGCCGTGAGCTGGGGCCGACCGGCCTTGACGAGTACCGGGAGCCCAAACACGTCTGGCAGAACATCCAACCCCGGCCGCAGCACTGGTTCCGCGGCTGAACGCCGAAAAGAGGCTGATCATGACCCCAGCCCAGACCGAGGTGTCGCAGCGGCGCGACACGTCCCAGGACCCCCCGGAGCGCACCCCGGTCATCTCCGTACGCCGGCTGTGGAAGGTGTTCGGACCGAAGGCCGACGAGGTGCCGGGATCCGAGGAGCTGTGCGGCCTCACCCGCCGCGAGCTCATGGACCGCACCGGATGTACCGCTGCCGTACGGGACGTGAGCTTCGAGGTGTCGCCCGGCGAGGTCTTCGTCGTCATGGGCCTGTCCGGCTCCGGCAAGTCCACCTTGGTGCGATGTCTGACCCGGCTGATCGAACCGACCGCCGGGGAGGTCGTCTTCGAGGGTGAGGACATCCGGGACGCCGACGCCAGGCGGCTGCGCGAACTGCGGCGCAGCAAGTTCTCCATGGTCTTCCAGCACTTCGGTCTGCTGCCGCACCGCAGGGTCGTCGACAATGTGGCGTTCGGCCTGGAGATCCGGGGCATGGGCAAGGCCGAGCGCACCAGGCGCGCACTGGAGACCGTCGAACTGGTGGGCCTCGCCGGATACGAGAACTCCTACCCCGACCAGCTCTCCGGCGGTATGCAGCAGCGCGTCGGTCTCGCCCGCGCTCTCGCCGGCGACCCCGACGTCCTCTTCTTCGACGAGCCGTTCTCGGCGCTCGACCCGCTGATCCGCCGCGACATGCAGAGCGAGGTCATCCGGCTGCACCGCGAGGTCGGCAAGACCATGGTGTTCATCACCCACGACCTCTCCGAGGCGCTCAAGCTGGGCGACCGCATCCTGATCATGCGTGACGGCAGGACGGTCCAGTGCGGCACCGGCGACGAACTGGTCGGCGCCCCCGCCGACGACTACGTACGGGACTTCGTCAGGGACGTGCCGCGCGGCGACGTCCTCACCCTGCGCTGGATCATGCGCCCCGCCGGACCCGAAGACGCCCTCGACGGGCCCGAGTTGGGGCCCGACATCGTGGTGCGCGAGGCCACCCGGGCGGTGCTCGCAGCGGAGAAGCCGGTCAAGGTCGTCGAGGACGGCAAGCTGCTCGGCATCGTCGGCGACGAGGAGATCCTCTCCGTCGTCGCCGGACAGGAAGGCGGTGCGTGATGGCCGTCGCCGCCGACGCGACCGCGCCGGTCGCGACCCCGCGCCGGAAGATGAGCCGCCGTACGGCGGTGGCGGCGATCCTGATCGCCTGGCTGGTGCTCTTCGCGGTGCTGCGCGGCCGGCAGACGCTGACCCTCGCGGCGGCCGACCTCACCGGTCTGCACCGTTGGCTGAACGACGTCAACGACAGCATCGGGGCCAACCGCAACTCCAACCCGCTCTTCCTGTACTTCTTCAACGAGATCCGCCTGGCCATCGACAACCTGGTGACCTTCGTCCAGTCCCTGATCTCCCAGCCCACCGGCAACCGCCCGGTCCCGCAGATCGGGTGGCTCGGCGTCGTCGGACTCGCCGGCTATGTCTCCTGGGCCCTGGGCAACTGGCGGGTCGCTCTGCTGGCCGCGGCGGGCTTCACCTTCTTCGGGCTGCAGGGGTTGTGGCAGGAGAGCATGGACACGCTGGCGCTGACCCTGTCGGCGGTCCTCGTGGCCCTGCTCATCGGCATCCCGCTCGGTCTGTGGGCAGGGCTCTCCGACCGGTTCAACCGGATCATGACGCCCTTCCTGGACTTCATGCAGACGATGCCGACCTTCGTCTATCTCGCCCCGCTGACCCTGATCTTCCTCATCGGCGGGGCCTCCGCCGTGATCACCACGGTCATCTACGCGGCTCCGCCCGCCATCCGTATCACCGCGCATGCCATCCGTTCCGTGCCCGAGACCACCGTCGAGGCGGCGGACTCGCTCGGTACGACACGGTCGCAGCAACTGCTGAAGGTGCTGCTGCCGATGTCCAGGCGCACGGTGGTCATGGGCGTCAACCAGACCATTATGGCCGCTCTCGCCATGGTGACCATCGCCGCCCTGATCGACGCCCCCGGCCTCGGCAAGACCGTCGTCCAGGCCCTGCAGTCGCTCGACGTCGGCACCGCGTTCAACGCGGGCCTCGCCATCGTCGTCATGGCCATCGTGCTCGACCGGGTCACCACGGCGGCGGCCGTGCGCACCGAGGCGGCCCGCCGCACGGGCGGCACCCTCCCCAGATGGCGCCGGCCGCTGCTGGCGGCGGGCGGGATCGCGGTCGTGGTCCTGGTGCTTCTGTCCCACACCTACGTCTGGGCGGCCGAGTTCCCCGGCAACGGCAGCACCGGCACTCATATCGCGAGCGCGGTCGATGCGGCGACCACCTGGCTGCAGGACCATCTCTCGGGCCTGACCAACGCCCTTCGCGACGCCCTCACGGGCGGCCTGCTCGACCCGTTCCAGACGCTGCTCACCGATTCCCCGTGGTGGCTGGTCGGCGTCACCCTGGTCGCACTCGGCGCGGTGCTCGGCGGATGGCGCGCCGGGGTGACGGCCGCCGTGTGTGTCGGGCTGCTGGTCGGCACGGGCCTGTGGTCGGACAGCATGACCACGCTCGCCTCGACCGCCGTGGCCACGGTGCTGGTGATGCTGCTCGGCGCCGGGTTCGGTGTGTGGATGGGGCGCAGCCCGCTCGTGGACCGGCTGGTGCGCCCCACTCTGGACGCCGCACAGGTCATGCCGCCGTTCGTCTATCTCGTGCCGTTCCTGGCACTCTTCGGCGCCACCCGGTTCACCGCGATCGTCGCGGCCGTCGTCTACGCGGCGCCCGTCGCGATCAAGATCATCGCGGACGGTGTGCGGAACGTGCCGGAGTCCACCGTGGAGGCGGCCACCTCGGCAGGGTGCAACACCTGGCAGATCATCACCAAGGTCCAACTGCCCATGGCGCGAGGAGCCCTGACACTCGCGACCAACCAGGGTCTGATCTACGTGCTGTCGATGGTTGTGGTGGGCGGCCTGGTAGGGGCCGGCGCCCTCGGCTACGACGTCGTGGCCGGGTTCTCGCAGGGAGAGCTGTACGGCAAGGGGCTGGCGGCGGGACTCGCCATCGTACTGCTCGGAGTCATGTTCGACCGGATCACTCAGGCTGCGGCACGACGCACCAGGGCATAAGGAGCACGACACCATGGCAAGACACTGGCGAGCCGGCGCGGCCGGCCTGGCCGTCCTCGGCCTCACCCTCACGGCCTGCTCGGGCGCGAAGGTCGGCGACAGCACCTCTGCCGGCTCGAAGGCCTCGGGCGGCAAGTGCGGCACCTTCAACCTGGCCGTCAACCCGTGGATCGGCTACGAGGCGGACGCGGCGGTCGTCGCGTACGTGGCGCAGCACGACCTCGGCTGTACGGTCGAGAAGAAGGACCTGAAGGAGGAGATCGCCTGGCAGGGCTTCGGGACCGGTGAGGTCGATGCCGTCCTGGAGAACTGGGGCCACGACGATCTGAAGAAGAAGTACATCACCGAGCAGAAGACGGCCGTCGGGGCGGGCTCGACCGGCAACCAGGGCGTCATCGGCTGGTACGTGCCGCCGTGGCTGGCCAAGGCGCACCCGGACATCACCGACTGGCAGAACCTCAACAAGTACGCCGACAAGTTCAAGACCTCCGAGTCGGGCGGCAAGGGCCAGTTGCTCGACGGGGACCCGTCCTATGTCACCAACGACGCGGCTCTGGTGAAGAACCTGAAGCTGAACTTCAAGGTGGTGTACGCGGGCAGCGAGACCGCGCTCATCCAGGCCTTCAAGACGGCCGAGAAGAACAAGCAGTGGATGGTCGGCTACTTCTACGAGCCGCAGTGGTTCATGTCCGAGGTGCCGCTGGTCAAGGTCAGCCTGCCCAAGTACACGACCGGTTGCGACGCGGATGCGGCAAAGGTGGCCTGCGACTACCCCGTCTACGACCTGGACAAGATCGTCAGTGCCACGTTCGCCAAGTCCGGCAGTCCGGCGTACGACCTGGTGAAGAAGTTCCACTGGACGAACGACGACCAGAACACCGTGGCCAGATACATCGCGGTGGACAAGATGTCCGACGAGGCGGCGGCCAAGAAGTGGGTCGAAGCGAACCGCGACAAGGTCGACGCCTGGCTGAAGTAGCGGAGGCGGCTGACGCAACCGGAGCGGGGGAGAAGGCGGTTGAGGACGCCCGGCGGGTGGTGCGCACAGGTGCGCACCACCCGCCGGGCGTTGCCGTGTTCCGGGCTGTTCTCCGAGGTCACCGACCCCTTGACACCCTTCATGGCGACGGGCACATTGAGTTGCACAACCTGAATCAAGTTGCGTAAAGAGCAACTGGACCGTTCTCGAGTTCGGAGGTTGGGCGATGGCGGGACCCCGAGTGGTCATCATCGGAGCGGGCGTCGTGGGAGCGGCCCTCGCGGACGAGATCTCCGCACGCGGCTGGACCGAACTGACCGTGGTCGACCAAGGACCCCTGCCGGCCACCGGGGGATCCTCCTCGCACGCGCCGGGCCTGGTCTTCCAGACGAACCCCTCGAAGACCATGACGGAACTGGCGCGCTACACCGTCGAGAAGCTCCGCTCCCTCGACGTCGACGGCAAGCCCTGCTTCCTCCAGGTCGGCGGCCTCGAAGTGGCGACGAGCCCCGAGCGCCTCGCCGAACTCCGGCGCCGCCACGGCTGGATCACCGCGTGGGGCATCGAGGCACATCTGCTGACCCCCGACGAGTGCGTGGAGCGGCATCCGCTGGTCGACCGGGACAAGGTCCTCGGTGGTCTCCTGGTCCCCACCGACGGCCTCGCCAAGGCCGTCCTGGCCGTCGAGGCCCAGATCCGCCGGGCCGCCGAGCGCGGTGTGCGCTTCCTCGCCCGTCATGAGGTCCTCGACGTGCGGCAGAGCGAGGGCCGCGTCACCGGCGTGCTGACCGACCAGGGCCAGATCCCCGCCGACATCGTCGTGTGCTGTGCCGGCATCTGGGGGCCGAAGATCGCCCGCATGGTCGGAATGAACCTGCCGCTCACCCCGCTCGCCCACCAACTCGCCTGGACCGGCCCGATCCCCGCCCTCGCCGGCCAGACGCAGGAAGCGGTCCGCCCGATCCTGCGCCACCAGGACGCCGACCTCTACTACCGCGACCGCTTCGACGGACTCGGCATCGGCTACTACGGACACCGCCCCATGCCCGTCTCCGCCGACGACATCCTCTCCGTGGACGAGGCCGAGGAGATGCCCTCGGTTCTGAAGTTCACCGAGGGGGACTTCGAGGACGCCTGGACCGAGACCCGGTCGCTGCTCCCCGCGACCCGCGAGGCCAAGATCGAGGAGGGCATCAACGGCCTGTTCTCCTTCACCACCGACGGCTACCCGCTGCTCGGCGAGTCCCCGGACGTCAAGGGCTTCTGGGTCGCCGAGGCCGTGTGGGTCACCCACTCCGCGGGCGTCGGCCGGGCCGTCGCCGAATGGCTGGTCGACGGCCACTGCTCCTCCTTCGACCTGCACGAGTGCGACGTCAACCGCTTCGAGCCGCACCAGCTCTCCCCGGAATACGTCCTGGCCCGCGACTGCCAGAACTTCGTGGAGGTCTACGACATCCTCCACCCCCTCCAGCCGGCCGGGAAGCCGCGCCCGATCCGCACCAGCCCCTTCCACGCCCGCCAGCGAGAACACGGCGCATTCTTCCTGGAGGCGAACGGCTGGGAGCGCCCCCAGTGGTACGAGGCCAACGCGTCCCTGGTCGAGGGCCGCACGATCCCCACCCCCAACGACTGGGCCGCCCGCTACTGGTCGCCCGTCGTCGGCGCCGAGGCCCAGGTCACCCGCGAGACCGTCGCCCTGTACGACATGACCGCCCTCAAGCGCCTGGAGGTCAGCGGCCCCGGTGCCGCCGACTTCCTGGAGCGGCTGGTCACCGGCAAGGTCGCCAAGTCCGTCGGCTCGGTGACGTACACCCTGCTCCTGGATCACGACGGCGGCATCCGCAGCGACATCACCGTCGCCCGCCTGGCCCCCGGCCTCTTCCAGATCGGCGCCAACGGCAACCTCGACCTCGACTGGCTCACCCGCCACCTGCCCGCCGACGGAACCGTTCAGGTCCGCGACATCACCGCCGGCACCTGCTGCATCGGCCTGTGGGGCCCGCTCGCCCGCGAGGTCCTCCAGCCCCTGACCGACGAGGACTTCTCCAAGGACGGCCTGAAGTACTTCCGCGCCCAGCGCGCCCACATCGGCAGTGTCCCGGTGACCGCCATGCGCCTTAGCTACGTCGGCGAGCTCGGCTGGGAGCTGTACACCACCGCCGACCTGGGTCAGAAGCTGTGGGACACCCTCTGGGCCGCGGCCGAGCCGCTGGGCGGCATCATCGCCGGGCGCGGCGCCTTCAACAGCCTCCGCCTGGAGAAGGGCTACCGCTCCTTCGGCACCGACATGACCTATGAGCACGACCCCTACGAGGCGGGCGTCGGCTTCGCCGTCAAGCTCGACAAGGGCGACTTCATCGGCAAGGCCGCACTGGAGCGCCGCAGGACCGACGTGCGCCGCAGGCTGAGCTGCCTCACCATCGACGATCCGCGCGCGGTGGTGATGGGCAAGGAGCCGGTGTACGACGGCGACCGTGCCGTCGGCTACGTCACCAGCGCGGCCTACGGCTACACCATCGGCAAGGGCATCGCCTACGCCTGGCTCCCGGCGGAGCTGGCCGCCCCCGGAACCACCGTGCACATCGGCTACTTCGACCAGCGCATCGAGGCCGCCGTGGCCGAGGAGCCCCTGTTCGACCCCACCATGTCCCGCCTTCGTGGTTAGCCCTGAAGAAGGTGCACGGTCGGCGACCGCACAAGCGGCGGCCACCATGCTGCGCTTCGGGCGTTGCGCCGCCGGCTGCTGTGATCCGCGACCCTTGGAAAATGGTTCGATGGCTTCGCGGAGCCCCGGCACAGTGGCGCACCATGGATGACCCCGAGCTCGTGACCGCTGCGGACGTGCAGCTCGTGCAGGGCCTGCCGCAGCGGGTCACTGCCGTCCGTCCCGAGCTGGTGAACAGCGACGCGACATAAGGAGAGCTGGCTTGGAACTGGGGCAAAGGGCACGCCGGCTACGGCGAGAGCTGGCGGCGTCGGCTGTGGTTCTCCGGTGCCGATCTGGTCGCGTGGGGCTGGGTGCGCCAGGGCGTCCCGAGGCGCGCGGGCTGTACGACAGCGGATAGCGCGCGAGCTTACGCCGTCCCCTCGGCACATCGAAGGGCACGAGCTCGGCCCGCCCCCGAGCGATCACCTGCCGAACACGCCCCGAGGCGAGATCGCATTCGTCCACCACGAGGGCGACGCTCGCGTCCTCCTTCACGCGGTCGAACAGCCGGGCCCACGGACCCGTCAGAATCCAGAAGGCGTCCTCTTCCCAGAGAAACCAGACGGGGCGCACGGTCGGCCCGCTCGTCGCGATGCGAGCGGTGAGCGGCCGCTGCAGGAACGTGTCCACATCGAAATCAGGAGATGCCACATCTCCCATCTTCCGGTGTCACACGCCCCTGCCTACCGACCTCCGACGCGGGGGCATGTACCGAGAGACTCCTCAGAGTGGTTGCCAGGCGGCGCCGCCTCGAAAGTGATTGGTTGTGACCTTGTGGCCTGTGTTTTCATTTCGTAGTGAACATCGAGAGCCTTGGCGTACCTGAGGAGAGGCCGAGCACCCTCGTCCGGCGGAGGGCCGATGGCGATGTCGAGGAGTGCGTGCGCGTTCTCACGGAAGTCCATCGGCGTGACGGCTATCCGGTGAACTGGCCCGAGCGGCCCGGCGAATGGCTGTCGTACGGCCCCATGCTGGGCTCTTGGGTCGCCGAACTCGAAGGCCGCCTCGTTGGGCATGTCAGTCTGTCGCAGGGCGGTGAGGGCGACCTGGCCCCGAAGCTGTGGCGTGAGCGGAGCGGGGCGACGCGGGGTGCGACCGCCGTGGTCAGCAGGCTGTTCGTTGCCCCGCAGGCGAGGGGACATCGGATCGGTGCACTGCTCATCGGCCGAGCAGTGAAGGAAGCGCGGCGTCGGGGCCTGCATCCGGTGCTCGACGTTGTCGCATCCGATACTGCCGCGGTAGCCCTGTATGAGCGGCTGGGCTGGGAGCTGATGGCCACAGTCGAGCAGCAGTGGGGCCCGCACCAGATGGTGGACATCCGCTGTTATGCGGCGCCCTCGTGAGTCGTGGGGGTTCGGTCGGTAGCCGGACGTCCGGGTTCGCCCTGGAAGGCACCATGCGAAGCACCCTGCTGCATGCGGACGGGTGGCACGATGAACACCTCCACGCCCGCCTGCGAGGCGACGAATGGCCCTCCTCACGGAGAAACCTTGAGGACTATGGCAAGCCTGCCGCGTTCCGCGCATCAAGGTCCGTGAAGTAGCGGTCCACGAGGTCGCTTTCGTGGGCGAAACTGTCGATCGGCTCGCCAACTATCCGGCCGGCCAGCTCCGTGGCCAGCGTCACGACGACACCTCGAAGCTCTGTTGCCGCGATCACGCGGTCGGCCGCGAGCCGCGCCTGAGCCTCCGCGATCATCTCCTCGCGTTCCCGCAGGCCCTCGGCGCGAATCTCAGCGATCAGTTGCGTGCCCTGCTCCAGAGCCTCTTGGCGCAGGCGAGCCGCCTCATGCCGAGCTTCAGCCAGTTCCTCGCGGTACTTGGCGAGCACTTCACCGGCCTCGGTCGCCGTCCGCTCAGCCCGTTCCCGCTGACCGTCGACAGCGTCCTGCCGTTCGGCCAGGACCTTGTTGATCCGGGGCAGAAGGATCTTGGTGAAGGAAACGAAGATCACGGCGAAGGCCAGCACGCACACGAGTGTCGGGGCGAGCCGGGGTATGAGAATTCCCATGCCACGATCTTAGAGAATTGTTGAAGCGTTGATGAGCCCCAGGCCGGCGCTCTTGCCCAACTTGGCTGTTTTTTCACGCTCCTGAAAGCGCCTCAGCGATCTGCGAGGTCCGCCGCAGAGGGCTGCGGCGGACCTTTCCGTCTGCTGGAGGTGTGTCAGGACGCGCGGGACGGGCTCGTCGCCCCGTGTCCGGCCATGGCGGTCAGCCGCCCAGGATGGCGTCCTCGACGCGGGCGGCGGCGTTGGCATGGCCGCGGCTGTTGGGGTGGACGAGTGCCCAGGTGTTGGGGTTGTCGTCGTCGCCCAGGCGTTCCTTGATCCCTTCGATCCACTTGTCCTGTCCGCCGGCGCACACGCTGTGGCCCTTGCTGGAGGTGTAGACGTCCACGTAGGTGTCGCCGTGCTTGCCGGACTCGCTGTGAATTGCGGCGTTGAGCGGCTGGAGCACGGAGTCCCGCAGCCAGTTGAGGTCGGCGTGCCGGATGGTGGCGAACTGCAGGAGGTTGCCGTAGAGGCAGTTGGCGGCGTTGTCGGGGATGACTGCCGGGTAGCCGACGGTCACCACTCTGGCGAACGGCGCCCGGTGGTGGATGGCGGTGAGCATGACGTCGTACTCGTGGGCGACATGCTGGAGCCGGTCCTCGATGGTCTCCGTGGTGCCCGAGGTGTAGTAGTCCTTGCAGGGGCTGGAGCCGATACCTCCGGTGGGACCGAGGGAGACGCACTTGCCCAGGATCTCGCCGAAGCCGAGGCTGTTGCCGCCGACGCCCACGGTCACGACGTCGGTGTCGGGGTCCAGGGCGTCGACCTGCGGGGCGACCGGGTCGAACGGGTAGTCGGGGTCGTGGATGTCGACGACGCCGGGGATGTGCAGCTGGTACCCGATGGGGGTCTGCCGGTTGTGCGTCACCTCGGCGATGGTCGCGTTGCCGCAGCTGACGTTGCGCAGATCGATCTGAGGGCCCAGGTGCCGCTTGATGACCTCCGGGTAGGAACCGGTGGTGCGCTGGCAGCCGTCTCGCGGCTGCTCGAAGGTGGGCCCTGTGGCGTGGATGACGCCGGCCGTGTACGAGTCGCCGAGCGCGACCCATCGCAGGGAGCCTGCGGCTTCTGCGTGGGTGGAGGCGGTGGTGCAGTTGAGAAGGCAGAGAGCTGCGGCGGCTGTCATGGCTGCCAGCCGTGCGCGGAATCGAGGCATGTCGAACCCTCATCAGGTCAGGTGGGACGTGGTGCGGACAAGGTCTGGCCTCGGCGCCGAGAGACCGCGACGAACCCCAGAATGGTTGCTCGGAGTAGTCGCGTGAATACTAAGAGTATTCATCGTGGTCCCGGTAGGGGGCTTGAAATGCTCGTCTTTTCATACCGAGTCACTGGTCTTGCGGCAGTGCGTGCTGAACACGTGGATCGGCGAAGTCTGTTTCGTCCTGTTTCATTTGGGGGCGATCGGGTGCGATCGGGCTGGGCGTCACGCCATGAGCGGCACCGGCGGAACGTCGGGTGGCAGGTTGAACGGCGTGACCACCTGGATCGCCGAGGGGAGGGGCGGACCGTCGTCCGGCAGTGCCTTGTTCGCCCGCATGATGGTCTGGCAGGCGCGGCGCATGTCCTGGCGCAGGTCGTGGTGAAGGACTGCGGAGATTCGGCGCTCGCTGAGCAGGCGTGTGTTGTCGTGGTCGAGGTCGTGGGCGACGAACACGGCACACGACCTGCCCAGGGCGTCGAACGCGTCCAGGGTGGCGAGGTTGCCGCCGCCCATGGAATAGACCGCGACGATCTCCTCGTCGCGCTGGAGCGCCTCGAGAACCAGATCGCGCTGGGTGGCGTCCAGGCCGTCGCTGTCGGTGACCTCCACCAGGGAACGCCTGGGGTCCGTGAGGCGCATCGCGCCGCGAAAGCCCATGTCGCGCTCTTCCTCGCCGCGGAAGGAGCCCCGGCTGATGGTGGTGAGCACGTTCCCGGGCCGGTCGCCGAGCCACTGTTGGAGGAGGTATGCGGCGGTGGCGCCCGCCGCACGGTTGTCGATGCCGACGTACGCCAGACGCGCGCTGTGGGGCAGGTCGGTCACCAGCGTGACGACCGGGATGTCCGCCGCGACCAGTCGCCCGACGGCGGCTGCGATCTCCGGCACGTCGGGCGCCTTGAGGATCACGCCCTGCGAACCGCGCTTGGCGATCTTGTCCAGCGTTCCGATCAGTTCGCCGGGCGGACAGCTCTCGCGGAAGTGGGAGCGCGAACGTACGACGGCGGGTTGCAGGGAGGGCAATTCCGCTTCGAGCGCCTCGCGGACCGCGGTGGAGAACCGCTCCGGTGTCTGCATCACGATGTCGATCATGAAGGTGCGGCTGCCGATACGGACCTGGGTCTGCTGACGGTCCAGGTCCTTGATGGCTTCCTGCACCTCCCTGATCGTGCTCTCCCGGACGTTGCCCCGACGGTTCAGCACACGGTCGACCGTGGCCGTGCTCAACCCGGCCTGACGGGCGATTTCCCTGATCGGATAGGGGTGTCGCATGACGGATCCCAAACGATGATGATGGATTTTTGATGTGTTGCCGAGCATTGATTGATGGGTTCGGGTTCTCAAGACTGACAGAAGAGCGAGAGCCGAGAAAGGACCCCAGGATGTCCACCACAGCCGCAGGACAGCGGACTTGGCTGACCGAGGCCGACTGTGATCTCGATGCGTTCCGATCACTCGTCGAGGAACAGACCCACGCCGGCGACTACCCCTCGGCCGAACAGGTGCAGCAGAACGTGCTGCTTTACGACAGCAGCCGGCTCCGTCACCTCACGGCCACCGCCGAGGACCGCCGGGAGGTGCAGAGCGAACTGGTCCGGGCCCTGCTCGACGGACCCGGCATCGTGGTCCTCAAAGGCGCCTTCGCCGACGCGGCCGTCGTGGACCGGGCATCCGAGGCCTACGACGCGCTGATCGAGGAGCAGCGCGCCGGCGGCGCCGCCCGCGGTGACCACTTCGCCGCGCCAGGCGCCAACGACCGGGTGTGGAACGCCCTGGACAAGTTGGCCCTGCGGGCTCCGGAGGTGTTCGCCGACTACTACGCCAACGACGTCCTGGCGCTGATCGCCGAGGCCTGGCTCGGCCCCGCCTACCAGGTGACCTCACAGGTCAACGTCGTCAATCCGGGCGGCGCCGCGCAGAGTGTGCACCGCGACTATCACCTCGGTTTCCTCGGCCAGGACCGCGCCTCGGCCTACCCTGCGCACGTCCACCGCCTTTCCCCCGTGCTGACCCTGCAAGGTGCGGTGGCCCACTGCGACATGCCCGTCGAGTCCGGCCCCACGCTGTACCTGCCGCACTCGCAGAAGTACGAGCCCGGCTACCTCGCCTGGCGACTCCCGCAGTTCGTCGCGTACTTCGACACCCATCACGTCCAACTCCCGCTCGACAAGGGTGATGCGGCGTTCTTCAACCCCGCGCTGTTCCACGCCGCCGGGCACAACCGCTCGGCCGGCATCCGGCGCATGGCCAACCTGTTGCAGATCTCCTCCGCCTTCGGGCGCGCGATGGAGACGGTGGAACGCGAGGCGATGGCGAACGCGCTCTTCCCGGTGCTGCTGCGCCGCAAGGCGGACGGCGCCTCGGAGGACTGGCTGCGCCGCGTGATCGCAGCCACCGCCGAGGGCTACCCCTTCCCCACCAACCTGGACCTCGACCCCCCGGTGGACGGTCTGGCACCTCGCTCCCAGGCGGACACCGTATGGCAGGCCGTGGCCGAGGGCTGGATGCCCGAGCGGCTGCGTCAGGAACTGCGGGCCGGCACCGAGCGCCGCCACAGCCGAAAGGGACACAGCGCACATGGGACTTCTTGAGGACAAGGTCGTCCTGGTCAACGGCGGCAGCCAGGGCGTAGGAGCCGGCATCGTGCGGGCGGCCGTACGGGAGGGCGCGACCGTCGTGGTCACCGGCCGCCGGGCCGAACCGGGCGAGAGACTCGCCGGGGACACGGGTGCGCACTTCGAGCGGGCGGACCTCGCCGATCCGGCACAGGCGCGCGAGTCCGTCGTACGGACCGTCGATGCGTACGGCCGCATCGACTGTCTGGTCAACGCCGCCGGACTGACCTCGCGCGGCTCGCTGCTGGACACCACGCCGGAGTTGTTCGACCAGCACATGGCGATCAATCTGCGTGCACCGTTCTTCGCGATGCAGGCGGCGGTGGCCGACATGACGGCCCGCAAGGCTCCGGGCACCATCGTCAACATCATCTCCAACTGCGCCCACGGCGGACCGCCCCACCTCGCGCCCTACTCCGCGGCCAAGGCCGGACTGGCCGGACTGACCCGCAACGCAGCCCACGCCCACCGCTGGGACCGCATTCGGATCAACGGGCTCAACATCGGCTGGACGGACACCGAGGGCGAGGACGCGACACAGCGTGCCTTCCATGACGCGGGCGACGACTGGCGGGAGAAGGCCGCCGGATCACTGCCCATGGGCAAGCTCGGGCAGGTCGACGAGATCGCCGACTTCGTCGTCCTCCTGCTCTCCGACCGCAGCGGCGTGGTGACCGGCTCGGTCATCGACTGGGACCAGAACATCCTCGGCGGCCAGGACTGAGCCGCCCACCTCGGGCTGAAGGAGCACGATTCATGCGTTTGGGCATCATGGGGCTGGGCCGCATAGGAGCATTCCACGCGGAGACTCTCGCCGGGCTGGAGGTGGTGGACTCCCTCGTGGTCACCGACCCGGTGGCCGCGTCAGCCGCTTCCGCCGCCGAGCGGTTCGGGGCCACCGTCGTGGACACCCCCGAGGCCGTGTTCGCCGCCGCCGTCGACGGCGTCGTGATCGCCGCCGCGACCGACGCGCACCCGCATCTCGTCCTCGCGGCGGTCAAAGCGGGGATCCCGGTCTTCTGCGAGAAGCCGGTGGCCCGCGGCGTCGACGAGAGCCTGGAGGTGCTGCGTGCGGTGGACGGCGGCGGCGTCGAGGTGCACATCGGGTACAACAGGCGCTTCGATGCGGGCTGTGTGGCCGCCCGCCGGGCCGTGGCGAGCGGTGAACTCGGCAAGCTGCACACCGTACGGTCGACCACGCTGGACCCCGCGCCACCGCCGCCCGCCTATGTAGCCGTCTCAGGCGGCATCTTCCACGACTGCAGCGTGCACGACTTCGACATCGTGCGCTGGGTGACGCGCCGCGAGGTGGTCGAGGTGTACGCGACCGGCGGCAACGGCGGCGCGGATCACATCCGTGAGGCGGGCGACGTCGACACGGCGTCCGCGCTGCTCACGCTCGACGACGGCACCATCGCGGTCATCTCCAACTCCCGCCACAACCCCCGTGGTTACGACGCCCGCCTGGAACTGCACGGTATGAAGGACAGCATCGCGGTGGGCCTGGAGGACAGACTGCCGCTGCGTTCCGTGGAACCGGGCGCCGCATTCCCGGCCGGGAAGCCGCACATGTCCTTCATGGACCGCTTCGCCGCTGCCTACCGCGCCGAGCTCACCGCGTTCACCGAGGTCGTCGCCGGTATCCGCCCGTCGCCCTGCACGGTGGCCGACGCCGTCGAGGCGAGCTGGATCGCCGAGGCATGCACCCTGTCGCTGCGCGAGCACCGGCCCGTACGGCTCGACGAGGTGCGCAGGGGATGACGGACGAACCGCTGCGGATCGGGGTCCTGGGCGCCGCCCGGATCACCGAACTGGCCCTCGTGGGGCCGGCCCGTGCGGGCGGCCACCGCCTCGTGGCAGTGGCCGCCCGCGACCGAGACCGGGCCGGGGCCTTCGCCGCCCGGCACGGCGTCGAGCGTGTGGTGGACTCCTATGCCGATCTGGTCGCCGACCCGGAGGTCGAGGTCGTCTACAACCCATTGGCCAACGGCCTGCACGGGCCGTGGAACCTGGCCGCGCTCCAGGCCGGCAAGCACGTCCTCACCGAGAAACCGTCCGCGAGCAACGCGGAGGAGGCGGCCGAGGTGCGCGAGGCCGCAGCCAAGGCCGGCACCGTGTTCATGGAGGGCTTCCACTACCTCTTCCATCCGGTGACCCGGCGGCTGCACGAGCTGCTCGACAGCGGGGAACTGGGCGACCTCCGGCACGTCGAGGCCATGGTCGCCATACCGGCACCCGCGGCGGACGACATCCGCTGGTCGCTTCCGCTCGCCGGTGGCGCGCTCATGGATCTCGGGTGCTACAGCCTGCACGCGCTGCGGATGCTCGCTCCCTGGGCCGGTGGTGTCCCGCGGCTCGTCGCCGCACGCGGCGGGGAGCGGGACGGGGCGCCGGGCGTCGACGAGTGGCTCTACGCCGACCTGGAGTTCCCGGGCGGCGCCAGTGGTACCGCCCGCTGCCATATGGCGTACCACACGGGGCAGATGAGCTGCCGCATCGTCGGCACGCATGGGGAGGTCACGGCTGTGAACTTCGTGCAACCCCACCGGGACGACCGGGTGGTGGTGCGCACAGCCGCCGGTGAGCGCACCGAGGAACTCGGCCGGCGGTCCTCGTACGCCTACCAGCTCGACGCCTTCACCGCGCGTCTGCGCCGCGGTGTACCGCCGGCGCTCGACGCCGGGGACGCGCTGACCACCATGCGGCTCATCGACGAGTGCTACCAGAGCGCCGGATTCCCTGTCCGCCCGCGAAAGGCCCTTCCGCCCAGCGTCTGAACGACGGTACGTGCCGGAAAACGGGCACGGATCGGGCACCGCGGTCACAGGAAACGGGCGTGTGTCTCCCCGTGTCGACCGTGCAGTCGTCCGGGCGATTGCGCCGCCCGTAGCCTTTACAGCCACTTGGATTTCGTCACGAAGTCACCGGCTTGTCTGAGTGGGACGGTTGTCTGCGGGGCGGCCGGCGTTGCGCGCCGCGAGATAGGTGAGGCCGGCGACGAACATCTCGACGGCGAGATCGAATCGTTCAGGAGCGGTCTCGGCGCTGAACAGCTCAGAAGTCTGCAGCATGTTGGGGAACTCGGCGGGGAATGCGTTCATGTACTCCCGTATCTCCTGCTCACGCTGGGACGGGACGTCGTCTTCGCTGCGGTCGATGGTGTCGAAGGTCCACATGCTCATCGCGTAGGCGAAGGCCCGGGTGTAGAGGCAGAGCATGTCGGTGGCCTGGGCCGCCTGCCGGATGGACAGTCCGCCCGCCCGCAGGATGGCGATCATCCTCTCGGCCTGCAGCAGGTCGTTCGGCCCGACCGGGGTGATGGTCTGGCACCTCACCCGGGCGATGCCCGGATAAGCGGTCATGACCCGGACTTGGTTTCGCAGGACTTCGGAGATCTGCTCGGTCCACCGCTGCGGGTCGGGATCGGGTACCGGTGCCATCTCCAGGACTCGGTCCAGCATGAGCTCGCTCAGCTCGGTCTTGTTGGATACGTGCGCGTAAAGCGAGGCAGCGCCCGTCTCGAGAGCCTGGGCAACGCGCCGCATGTTAACGGCTTCCATGCCTTCCGTTGCCAGAATTTCCAACGCGGTGTTGACAATGAGTTCCCGGGACAGCCGTTTGACTGCACGTGGTTCGCGGTTCCAGGCGGACCTAGGTGTCTCCACTTGATCACCTCCGATCTGACTGAGTGTAACGAATCCCGCACTGGACACGAACGCTGTTCGTCGCTTAGAACTATGTTCGTAAGGCGGAATGGCGTTCGGGATGGGGTGTGGATCATGAACGACCGATGGAGAGCTCGTCCTGGATGTGCCGGAGAAGGCCGCTCCCGTCTGGAACCGGGGAGATTCAGCGGGCTGTGCTGAGCGCCGCACCGAGGGTGCCGAGCGGGCCACGGTCTTCGGCATGAGCTTCACCGGATGCCGGACCTTGGGGTCCGCGCATCGCGAGCGGCCCGAATGCGTGCGCCGACCGGGAGTGGGGGTTCCGGCCGCAAGGTGACCCTGCTGTGCAGGGGGTGCCGCACTGAAGGGCGGCGCGTCGAGTCCTTCCAGAACACCCGTGTGAACGCCCCGGGTCGGGGCTGACGGCCCGCCGCCGGTCTCGGGCGCGGGGGTGCGGTGGAGACACCGAGCCCGGACGGGCGTGCAGGCGCCGGCGAGTGACGTTTCTGGCAGACAGAGCCGTTTGCCCGACGGTCACGTTCACTTCTCAACCCGACTTCGCCTGGCTTCGTGGCGGACCGACCGCGGTCGCCGGATATCAGAAGTTCCAGACTTTCCCATCTTGCTCAACAATTCGATCTCACCTGCATATTGGTACGCCATACCTGAAGATCTACCTTCCCCGGCGTCCAAAGTGTTCCGGGTCGACCTCGGTTGACTTGCCGGGGCAGGGCGGTGGAATTCAAGACGGGAAGTAGTGCCGTGAAGTTCAATCTGCTGGGTCCTTTAGAAGTAGTACGCAACGGCGTCCCCTTACGGTTGGGTGGCGTGAATCAGCGTGCCGCATTAGGTTTTCTGCTGTTGCACGCCAACACGCCGGTCTCCACGAGCAGACTCATCAGCGCGCTGTGGAACTGGGACGAGCCGGCCACCGCTCGAAAGATCCTCCAGAACGCCGTGTCCGGACTGCGCAGGATGCTGTCGACCGGGGAGCGCTCGTACGGCCCGTCGTGCTCGCTGACGACCAGTCGTGGCGGCTACCTGCTGCAGGTGCCGTCGGAACACGTCGACCTGTCCCGCCATGCTCGACTCGTCAAGCACGGCCGGCAGGAACTGGCGGACGGCCTGTGGGAACAGGCAGCACGTACCCTGCGCGACGCCCTGGGACTGTGGCGGGGAGAGGCGCTGGCGGATCTGATCGAGGCCGGCGTGGAATGGCCCGAGTTGACCCCGCTGCGGGAGGCGAGGTGGGCCGCGCTCGAAGGCAGGTTCACCGCCGATCTGATGCTCGGGCGCCACCGGGACGTGATCGCCGAGCTGAACGTCGTCGCCGACATCGAACCCGCACGGGAGCGGCTTTTCGCGCTGCTCATGCTCGCGCTGTACCAAAGCGGCAGACAGGCCGACGCGCTGGAGGTGTACCGGCACGCCCAGGCCGCGATCGTCGATGGTTCTGGGGTCCTTCCCAGCCGGGAACTACGAAGGCTGGAGCAGGACATTCTCACTCATTCCCCGGCGTTGAACTCGCCTGCCGCAGTGACCGGTTACTCGATGGACTCCCTGGAGATGCGATGAACGGGCGGATTCAGTTCAAGGTATTGGGGCCGCTCGAGGTCGTCCGGCGGGGCAGCGAGATCAACCTTGGCGGAATAAAGCAGCGGGCCGCTCTGGGGTATCTGCTCCTCCACGCGAACGAGGCCGTGGCCACGAGCAAGCTGATCGCCGCGTTATGGGACGGACCCGCACCGGCCTCGGCCCGCAAGGTGGTCCAGAACGCGGTGTGGCGATTACGTCGGCTCCTGGAGTCGGACGAGGGCGAGCAGACGACCGACGGTTCGGTGGCACTGCTCACCCGTACACCCGGCTACATGCTGCGGATCGAGCCGCAGACGGTGGATCTGTACCGCTTCCGGGCGCTGGTGGCGGAGGGACGCGCGGAGATGGAACGCGGCGCGCCGGATGCGGCATCGGCGCTACGCCGCGACGCGCTCGCCCTGTGGCGAGGCCCCGTGCTGGCCGACCTGGCGGAAACCGGTGTGCCCTGGCCGGAACTGAAGGCCATTCAGAACACGCGCCTCGACGTGCTGGAAGACTATTTCGAAGCCGAACTCGCGCTGGGTCACCACGACGTGGTGCTGCCCGAACTCCAGGCGACGGTCTGCGCCGAGCCGCGGCGCGAACGACTGCTCGGGCAGCTCATGCTCGCGCTGTACCGGAGCGGGCGGCAGGCCGACGCGCTGAGCACCTATGCCAGGGCCAGGACGTCGCTGATCTCGGACCTCGGCCTTGAGCCGGGCCGCGAACTGCGCGATCGCCAGCAGGCGATCCTCACCCACGACCCGGCACTGCTGTACGTGCCGGCCTCGGCACGCGCCCGGACGCCGGGGGCGGCGGAGCCGCTCGGCTCGCGGCCACTCGCAGGTTCCCGGGACGAGCCTTTGTCCGCACCGACCACCACGCCCGACCTCCGAGCCCCCGTGCGGGAACGCAGGGAGGTCAGTGTGGTACTGCTCCGCGCCACGATCGACGCGGAGGGCGGACGCCCCGACCCCGAGCATGTCGACACGGCGATGGAGACGGTGAACGAGGTGGTCACGGCCGAGGCGCACCGCTTCGGGGGGACCGTCGCGGCCAAGGTCGGATCGCTGTGGCTGCTGATCTTCGGCGCGCCGCGCAGCCGCGACAACGATGCCATGCGGGCCGTGCTGACCGCACTGGCGATCCGGCACCGCTTCGGCCGCCCGCACCCCGCGCTGCTCGGCGTCGGCGTACGAGCGGCGGTGGACACCGGGGAGGCACTCGTCCGGTACGCATCCGACGAGGACAGCCCGCCGTCGGCGACCGGGACCGCGTTGGACAGATGCCACTCCATGCTGCCGCTCGTACCGACCGACGAGGTGTGGGTCGGCGACGACGTCCGCAGGCACACCACATCGAGGATCGACTACCAGCGGGCTCGTGTGTCGTCCGCCCTGTGGGCCGTGGCGGGCGTCCGTCCCGCGAGCCCGCAGGACCACGGCGTGCCGCTGCTCGACCGCGGGCGGGACCTTGACGTGCTGCTCGGCCTGCTGGACCGGGCGGGCCCCGGACAGCGTCCGCCCATCGCGTTGGTGGTCGGCGAGCCGGGCCTGGGCAAGAGCCATCTGATCAGTGAGTTCGAGAAGGTGGTCCGCCGACGCGACGGCGAGGCCGGCCCCTTCGTGGCGCATCTATTCCCCTGCCAGGTCGATGACAGCCCGTTGGCCGTCGTGGCGGAGGAGTTGTCGCGCTGCTGCGGCATCGTGCCGCACGACCAGCCGGAGCAGGCGAGGGAGAAGCTTTGGGCGGCCGTCCGGCGGACGGCGGGCACCGCGGAGGAGGCCGACTGGATGTTCTCCCAGCTGCTGGTGCTCATCGCGGGCGTCCACGGTTTCGACCCCACGGCGGCGCTCGGTGAGGTTCTGGCGGCATGGTTGCGGTTCCTGGAGCGGTTCGCCGCGGAACGACCCGTGCTGCTGGTCATCGACGATCTGCACGCCGCCGACGAGACACTGCTGGACTTCGTCGACCGGCAGACCGATGCGTCCGTCCGGTCCCGGCTGTTCGTGCTCGGCGGGGCGAGGCCGGAACTGTTCGAGCGCCGGCCTCGGTGGAGCTCGTCAGGAAGCGCCGTGGTGACCATCCCGCTCACGCGTCTGCCCGACACCGTGGTGGCGCAGCAGGTGCGGCTGCTGCTCGACGCTCACGGGATACGTACCGGGCCGGAGTCCGCGGTGGGGACCGTGGAGAGGGAACTCATCCACGAGCTGTCCCAGACCATGGTGTCGCTGGCCGACGGAAGCCCCTTGTTCGCAGCGGAGTTCGTACGGTCGCTCGCGGACCGGATCCGTCCCGATCCCGTTGCACCCGCCCAGGGCCCGGCCGAGGCCACGGCAAGTCTCGTGCCGGCGGTGGTCCGGCGGGTGATCGCCGCCCGGCTGGACGAACTGCCGAGCGACGCCCGAGCGGTCCTGGAGGACATGGCCGTGGCAGGAGGCACCGTCAACGCGGACGCGGTGGCGGCGATGCGGCGGTGCGGCAGGGACACGGCCGCCGCGGTACTGGAGGACCTCGCGCACCGCGGCGTGCTGGTCAGGGTGGAGCAGAGCAGGCACGAAGGCGATGTCCAGTACGCCTTCTGGCACGAGCTGGTCGGACGCGTGGTGTACGCGCGCATTCCGCACGCTCGACGGGCCGCCCGGCGGCTCGTGTTCGCGGCCTGGGCGGACCGCCAGAGGAAGCAGCACGGCAGAAGAGACCCGTGGGCTTTGGCGCCGGACGGGCCCGTGGCACGGGGGCTCGCCCGGTTGGAGCGGCTTGTGCGGAGGCTGGAGGTCCGGCTGAAGGGGGCCGCAGCTGCGGCCTGAGCCGGGCATGCACCACCGCCCGGCAGACCGATGCGGTCTGCCGGGCGGACGCCCTCCACCCGTGCGTGCCGGGGGAGTGGGCCGCTTCCGGCGTGGGGCGGCGGCCGTTGTCGTAGAGCCTCCGGCGTGGGGCGGCGGCCGTCGTCGTAGAACCTCCGGCGTGGTGCGATCCCGCGAACGCCCCGGCGCGGCTCCGGGAGACGGCACCGGGCGGTGACCCGGCGAGCACACCCGCATCCCGGCGCACCGTCAATCGACCACCATGCCAGGCAAGTCGGGTCGGCACTGCCGGAGAGGATGTGCCGAGAACGCGGTCACCGTGCGGTCTGCGGCCCGACCAGGCCGCCGAGGACCGCCGGCTCGGCGTCGTCAGGTGTCGCGTCGCCACCGGCGTACATCCGGGCGAACTCCACTACCTGCCGTGCCATCGTCTCCATCTGCTCCTGCAGTCGGGGATCGGCGCAGCGGCCGTCCGACGTGAAGCCCGTCGCCGAGGTGTTCACGACCACGCCCATCGGTGTCGGCCAGCCCCGTAGCGCGTGCACGATCGTCCGCAGGGCGCCCAGAGTGGACACGCCGCTCTGCCAGCCCTGCGCCACGGTCACACAGCCCACGGCACGCCCACTGAGGTAGGGGCGTTCGTCGGTGCGCAGTTCCTCGATGTGGTCCAAGGCGTTCTTCAGCAGTCCGGACGTGCTGCCGTGATAGGCGGGACTGGCGATCACCACGCCGTCCGCCCGGGCCAGCGCGGCCAGGAGCCGCCGGGCGGCCGGCGACACCGCCTCGGCCTGGTCGTAGAGCGGCATCATCAGGTCGGCGCCGGCGATGACCGTGACGGTCGCGCCGAGGCGTTCCGCGGCGGCCAGCGTCGCGCGCAGGGCCCGCTCGGCGGTCGAGCCCGGCCGGGTCGAACCACCGATACCGAGTACGTTGACAGGTCGCTGCATGGTTCTCCCTCGGTCCACGCGCACACCCTACGGACGCGCCTCCATTACCCGTTCTATGGCAGGTAACGGCGAATTCCAGCGGAGCGGGACGCGCGATTACAGCGCCGTGGGCGGATTCCCGGAACCGCTCGCTAACGTTTGCCGCCGTGGGCATGTCGCGCAAGGTCAGGCACGCCATTGCCGATCGCCTGGTGACCATTTCGCGGAACTGCCCGCAGGCGTGGGACGAAGCCATCCCGCGAAATGGCCCCGAGGAGGAATCGCGATGTCCCTGATCACCGTCGAACGGGTACCCACCCGCGAGGAGCTGATCGACCGGGCGCGGGAGCTCATCCCGCTGCTGCGACGCAACGCCGAGCAGACCGAGAAGGAGTCGAAGGTCCCGGACGAGAACATGTCCGCCCTGCGCACCGCGGGCCTGCTGCGCCTGAGCACGCCGCGCCAGTGGGGCGGCTGGGAACTGTCGATGCGTCACCAGGTGGAAATTCTCTGTGAGTTGGGTCGAGGCTGCCCCTCCACGGGCTGGATCGCCGCCAACCACGCCGCCTCCGTGGACCTCGTGATGCTGATGCCCGAGGCCGGTCTGCAGGAGATCTACGGCGACAACCCGGACACGGTCATGCTCTCGGCCGCCAGCCTCGACCCGGCGCTGCGCGCCGACAAGGTGGACGGCGGACTGAAGGTCAACGGCCGCTTCCCGTACGCCTCGGGCTGCGAGCTGTCCGACTGGGCGTTCCTCGCCTGGGTGCCGGTGTACGACAACGGCGAGCAGACCGGCGTGGCCAACCTGATGGCGCCCCCTACCGACCTGCGCATCGAGTACACCTGGAAGGTGGCCGGACTGCTCGGCACGGGCACACACGCGATGGTGGCCGAGGACCTGTTCGTCCCGGACCGCTTCGTGCAGTTCGCGCCGCTCAAGGCGGACGGCGAGGCCGAGTCGCCGGTGCCGGCGACCGTCCTCATCAAGGGCAATCTGCACTCGCTGTCGTCGCTGGTGGGCGGCGCCCGCGGGGCGCTGGACGTGGTCCGCGAGAAGCTGGAGGAGCACAAGCCGCTCGCCTTCTCCACCTACTCCCGGGCGATCGACTCGCTCTCGGTACAGCAGGAGTTCGCCGAGGCGACGCACCTGATCGACACCGGCATGCTGCACATGCTCGCGGTGGCCGACGGATTCGACGCGGTAGCGGAGGGCGAGGAGGCGACCCCGGCGGAGCGGGCCCGGCTCCGGATGCACATGGTCACCTCGCTGGAGCGCTGCCGCGAGGCGATGCAGCGCCTGCTCGACCTGGCGGGCACGAGCGGCTTCGCGCAGACCAACCCGGTCCAGCGGTACTGGCGGGACCTGGAGATCGGCAGCCGGCACACCGCGCTGAACCGGCCGATGATCTTCGAGGACTACGCGCGGTCACTGCTCGGCATCGGCGCCCCCGTGTCGCTGCTGTTCTGACCCGGCCAGGCAGCACCACGGCCCCGCCCGATACGGGCGGGGCCGTTCGTCGGTCGCGGCTCAGGAGCGCAGAGCCTCGGCCAGCTCCGTCGGCAGCAGGCCGGGGTCCGCGTCGACACCGAAGCCCGGCGGCAGCTCGAAGCCGTTCGGACCGCGCACCCCCGTCGTCGGCGCGTCCGTACCCGTCAGCCGCCGCAGCGCCGGGCTGACCACCACCGTCGTGTGCCCCCCGGCGTGTGCCGCGCCGATCTGCCCCGCGACATCGGCCGCGAGGGTGCCCGCGCTGTCGCCGACCGCCTCGTCGACCAGGAGCGGGAGGACGGTGACGTCCACGGTGGTGCCGTCCGCGGTGCGGCACTGTACGGGCGGCAACGGGGCCATGGCGCGCACCGGGGCCGACCGGGCCACGAAGGCCCGTAGCGTGGTGTCGTCCAGGTCGGCCAGGGACGGATCGAAGCGGCGGAGCGCCGCCGGAGTGCCCAGCTCGGCGACGAACGCGACCCGGGCGGCGGCCGGCTCGGCGTCGGGGCCGGGCAGCGCCGTGGACCGGAAGTCCCGCACATGGTCGCGCGGCGCCGGGCCGTCCACCGCGGTCAGCGGGTGCACCAACTGCAGTGCGTCCTGGTGCCGCAGCACCGCGCAGATGTCTTGGAGCCCCGCCGCCAACCGGGCGATCGCAGCGTCGTCGATTGCATAGGACGGCTGGATGCGCAGCGTGTTCGGCGCGCTGCCGGTCGGCATCAGCCGCAGACCGTACTTGCGCAACAGAAAGCCCGAGACGGCGAAGCCGAAGAATCCGCTGCGCGCGTAGTTGCGGATCACCGCAGAGCCGGACGCCGACTGGTCGGCGAACTCGAACCCGAGCAGCAGCCCCCGCCCCCGCACCCTGCGCACCACATCGCCGAACTCGGTACGGACCTCTTCCAGGGCGCTGCGCAGCCGTGTCCCGCGCTCGGCCGCCTGCCGGTAGGCCGCCCCGTCGTCGCGCTCCAGCATCTCCAGCACCTTCTCGGTGACCGCACACGAGAAGCTGTCCTTGGCATACGTCGAACTGTGCAGCAGCTCGAACTCCTTGACGTACGACGACTGCCGCACCAGGAGCATCGACGTCTTGGCCAGACCGCCGCCGATGCTCTTCGCCAGCGTGTAGTAGTCGCCGGTCAGGCCGATGCGCGCGCTCGCGAAGAAGGACCCGGTGCGCCCCGCGCCGGTCTGGATCTCGTCGACGATGAGCGGGCAGCCCATCGCGCGGCACACCTCGGTGATCCGCTCCGCTTGCTGCGCGGTGAGCTCGTTGATGCCGCCCTCGCCCTGGATCGGCTCCACGACGAAACCGGCGACGATCGGCACGGCCAGTCGGCGTACCTCCACGACGCCGTTCTCAGCGACGATGTCGAGCACGTACGGCTGCTCGGCCTCGACGTACTTCAGCGCGTCCTCCGGCTGGTCGGCGGGGACGAAGCGGGCGCTCGCCCCCAGCGCCTGGAAGGGCAGACGGAACGTCGGATTGTGCGTGAGTTGCAGACTGCCGACCAACTTGCCGTGGAATCCGCCCTCCAGCGCGAAGAACTCCGGCGCCCGGCTCAACGCCTCCGCGTTGCGCCGCCCCGCCTCCTCCAGTACCGCGTCGATGTCCGCGTCGTGTCCGGCCAGTTCGGCGGCGGCAGATGACAACTCGGCGTCACCGGACTGGACCTGGGCGCGCGCGGCCCGTGCGTGTTCGGCCAACTCGCCGGCGAGCGCGCCGAGACGGAACACCCGGGCCAGCTCGGCGTGCTTCATGGCCGCCTCCACCGCCTCGGCGCCGCTGTTGGCGAAGACCACCTCATACGGTTCCCCGGCATCCAACTCCCGCCGGGCGATCCCGTTGAGCGCCGACGCCACCCGCTGCGCCTCGGTGCGCTTGGACAGTTGAGCGTGGCTGGGCGTGCCCGCGTCGAGCAAGGACCTGGCGTGAGCCACCAACTCCGGGTGGTTGTGGCCGAAGAACAGCGAGCCGAAGCCGCCGACGAAGTCGGTGACCGCCCTCTGCCTGCCGTCATCGCCGACCGGATACATCAGGTCGCCCTCGGCACGGACGTACTCCACGTCCAGCCCCCACGCGGAGAGAGCCTTGCCCAGATAGCGTTCCGCCAACTCGTCCATCACGATGCTCCTCTCACAGGGAGGACGCGGGCGCGAACGCCCGCAGAGGGTTGATGCGGTCGGAGCCGATCCGCTCGCGCAGCTCCGGCGCGGTGACACCCAGGCCCGGTTCCGGCGCCAGGCACAGCACGCCGACCTTGCCGACGTGCTCGTTCTTCTGAACCAGCCGCGTCGCCTCGGCTGCCTCCGCGAGCGGGTACAGAGCGGACAGCGTGGGCGCGATCGCACCCGTCGCGACCAGGCGGGTGGTCTCCACCTGCTCCTGCAGATTGGCGCCGTGGCTGCCGATCACCCGCTTGAGCCGCATCCACAGATAGCGGTTGTCGAACTCGTGGTGGTATCCGGTGCTGGAACCGCAGGTGACCACCGCCCCGCCACGGCCCACGACGAACATCGAGATGCCGAAGGTGGCGCGCCCGACGTGCTCGAACACGATGTGCGGGTCGCTGCCGGTCTCCCGGCGGATGATGTTCCCCAGCCGCTTCCCGGCGGCCACGGTGTCCTCCGGGGACGGGTCGGGGTCGTCGCTCAGCCCGATCTCCGCCCGGTTGATCACCACGTCGCAGCCCAGCCGGCGAACGGCTTCGGCCTTGCGCTCCGAGCCGACCACGGCGACGGGGATCCCGCCTCCGTTCTTCACGAACTGCACCGCGTACGCGCCCAGGCCTCCGGCAGCGCCCCAGACCAGCACCACGTCGCCCTGCTTCATCCGGGCGCCGTTGGACCCGACGAGCATGCGATACGCGGTGCTGCCGCACATCGGGGTGACGGCCGCTTCCTCCCAGGTCAGGTGGGCCGGTTTGGACACCAGCATGCTGGCCCGCGCGATCGCGAACTCACCGAGCCCGCCGTAGTTCGTCTCGTAGCCCCACGCGCGCATCTCGGCGCCCAGCATGGCGTCGGCGTGCGTCACCGGCTCCTGCTCGTCGACGTGCACCGGGTGCACGACGACATGGTCACCCACCTTCCAGCGGCGCACCCCGGAGCCGATCCGCACGACCACTCCGGCGGCATCCGAGCCGACCACCTGGAAGGGGCGGTCGTGCCGGGCCGCCCAGCCGCCCTGCGCGGCGTACTTGTGCAGGAAGGTGAAGGTCGGGATCGGCTCGAACGTCGCCGACCACACCGTGTTGTAGTTGATCGAGCTGGCCATCACCGCGACGACCACTTCGTCCGGGGCCAGTTCCGGCATGCTCACCGGGCCGACCCGCAGCGACTTGCGCACGTCTTTGTGTGCGACGTCAGCGAACATGCCGGTGTCCTCGGCGCGCAAATGAGCCGCGACGAATTCGTCGGGCCATTCCATGCGCTCGATGGCATCCGGTGGTCGGTTCTCGAGAATCGCTTCCAGAAATGGATTCACGGCAGCTCCCGGCATCGTCTGGTCTCTTGCGGAACCTAGTACCGGCCGGGTAATCGTCCGTTCATCGCGTCGGAATCCGTCCGGGATTCCCGCGAGTTGCCGGGCAGTGGATCGCCACGCCTAACGTCGGTGCCGTGGCCGTAGACATGCATGAGGAACACCGTCCCCTGGAGCCCGTGGCCGTCGTCGGAATCGCGTGCCGGTTGCCCGGTGCGGCCGGCCCCGACGCGTTCTGGCAGTTGCTGCGCGCCGGCCGCACCTCGATCACCGAGGCGCCCGCCGACCGGTGGCGCGACGCCTCCGTGCGCCTGCGCCGGGGCGGCTTCCTCGACCGGGTCGAGGAGTTCGACGCCGACTTCTTCGGCGTCACGCCGCGCGAGGCAGCCGCCATGGACCCCCAGCAGCGCCTTGCCCTCGAACTGGGCTGGGAGTCCCTGGAGAACGCGGGCATCGTGCCGGACCGCGTACGCGGCACCCGGCTCGGCGTCTTCCTCGGTGCGATCGCCGACGACTATGCCCGGCTCACGGCGAACGCCGGCCCGGACGCCGTCTCGCCACACACCCTGGCCGGGCTCAACCGCGGTCTGATCGCCAATCGGCTGTCCTATCTGCTCGGTGCGCGCGGCGCCAGCATGACCGTCGACACCGGCCAGTCGTCGTCCCTGGTCGCCGTCCATCTGGCCTGCGAGAGCCTGCGGTCGGGGGAGTCCGACGTCGCGCTCGCCGGCGGTGTGCAGCTCAACCTCACCGGCGCCGCGACCGTCGGCGTCGAACGGTTCGGCGGCCTCTCCCCGGACGGCGAGTGCTGGACCTTCGACGCCCGCGCCAACGGCTATGTCCGCGGTGAGGGCGGCGCGGTGGTGGTGCTCAAACCACTGCGCCGGGCCCTGCTCGACGGCGACGAGATCTGGTGCCTGATCCGCGGCGGCGCCGTCAACAACGACGGCGGGGGCCCGGACCTGACCACCCCGGACCCGGACGCACAGCGCGAGGTGATCGAGGCGGCGTACCACCGGGCCGGCGTCGACCCGGCGGCCGTCCAGTACGTCGAGTTGCACGGTACCGGCACCCGCGTGGGCGACCCGGTCGAGGCGCAGGCGCTCGGGGCGGCCCTCGGCCGGTCACGGCCCGCCGACCGGCCCCTGCTCGTCGGCTCGGTGAAGACCAACGTGGGCCATCTGGAGGCCGCCGCCGGTATCACCGGCCTGCTCAAGGTGGTGCTCGCCCTCCGGGCCGGCGAACTGCCCGCGAGCCTCAACTACCGTAGCCCGAACCCGCGTATCCGGATGGACGAGTGGCGACTGCAGGTGCAGGACCGGCTGGGCCCGTGGCCCCGGAGGGACGCGCCCTTCGTCGCCGGGGTCAGCTCGTTCGGTATGGGCGGCACCAACTGCCACCTGGTCCTGGAGAGCGCCCCGGCACCGGCGGTCGAGGATGCCGCCCCTGGACCGTCCGTCGAGGACGCCGCCCCGGCATCGTCCGCCGCGGTTCTCGCCCCGGCACCGTCCGTCGAGGACGCCGCCCCGGGCGGTCATACGCTGCCACTGCCGTACGCGGTGTCCGGCCGCGACAAGGCAGCCCTGCGTGCCCAGGCCCGCCGCCTCGCCCGGTGGCTGCGCGACCGGCCGCAGGAGCGACCGGCCGACCTCGCGGCGTCCCTCCTGACCACGCGCACCGCCTTTCCCGCGCGCGCCGTGGTAGTGGCCGACGACCACGACACCCTGCTCACCCGCCTCGAAGCGCTGGGCGAGGGGGCCCCGGGAGCCTGGACCGTCGAGGGCGAGCCCGGCACCGGTGACGTCGCGGTTCTGTTCACCGGCCAGGGCGCCCAGCGGCTCGGGATGGGACGCGGACTGTACTCTGCCCACCCCGTCTTCGCGGCCGCCTTCGACGAGGTGTGCGCGCACTTCGACTCGATGCTGGACCGGCCGCTGCGTGATGTGCTGTGGGCCGAACCCGGCTCGCCCGGCGCCGACTTGGTGCACCGGACCGAGTACGCCCAGCCCGGTCTGTTCGCCGTCGAGGTCGCGCTCCACCGGTTTGTCACCGGTCTCGGCGTGCGACCCGCGCTGCTGCTCGGTCACTCCATCGGCGAGCTGGCGGCCGCACATGTCGCCGGGGTGCTGACGCTGCCGGATGCCTGCACCCTGGTCGCCGCGCGCGGCCGGCTGATGCAGGCACTGCCCGAGGGCGGTGCGATGGCGGCCGTCGAGGCGGGCGAGGACGAGGTCCGGGAGCTGCTCGCCGGACTGGAGGACCGGGTGGGCATCGCCGCGGTCAACGGACCGCGCGCCGTGGTGATCTCCGGTGACGCCGACGTCGTCGACGAACTCGCCGACCGGTGGCGCGCCGCAGGCCGCCGTACCCGCCGACTGCGGGTCAGCCATGCGTTCCACTCGCACCGGATGACCGGGATGCTGGACGAGTTCAGGACGGTCGCCCAGTCCTTGTCCTACGCGCCTCCCCGACTGGCCGTCGTCTCCAACCTCACCGGCGACATCGCCACCGCGGCCGAGCTGTGCGATCCGGAGTACTGGGTGCGGCACGTGCGTGACTGCGTCCGGTTCCTCGACGGCGTAAGCCGCCTGGACGCCGCAGGGGTCACCACCTACCTGGAGCTCGGTCCGGACGCGGTACTCGCCGCTGCGGCCAGGTCCGGTGTTCCGGACGGCCGCCGGTTCCTCAGCACCATGCGCTCCGACCGTTCCGAGCCCGCGACGGTGGTGGAGGCCCTGGCGGGCCTGCACGTGGCCGGCGCCGAGGTGGACCTGGCGGGGTTGATCGGCGGCGGAGGCCGGGTCGCCCTGCCCACCTACGCGTTCCAGCGCCGCAGGCACTGGCTGCCCGACGGGACCTCCGCCACGCCGCCGCCCGCACCGGTCGCGATCGGCCCCTCGGCCGTCACCTCCGTCGTGGTCCCGTCGGACGAGGAGCCCTCGGCCGAGAACCCGGCGGACGTGGACCCGCTGGATCTGGTGCGGCGGCACACCGCCGCCGTCCTCGGTTCCGACACACCCGGCGAGATCCCGGCCGATCGGGCCTTCCGCGATCTCGGCCTCACCTCGGCCACCGCCGTGGAACTGTGCGCCCGACTGGCCGCCGAGACCGGCCGCAGTCTGCCGGACACCCTGGTCTTCGACCACCCCACCCCCGGTCGGCTCGCCGAGTATCTGCGGTCCGGCACGGACGTGACCGACGAGGTGCCCGAGGCCGCGCCCGATGCCGCCGACGACCCCATCGCGATCGTCGGCATGGCCTGCCGCTTCCCCGGCGGCGTGCGCACCCCGGAGGACCTGTGGCGGATCGTGGCCGACGGCGTCGACGCGATCGGCGCGTTTCCGTCCGACCGCGGCTGGGACGTCGACCGCCTCTACGATCCCGACCCGGAGCGCCGGGGCTCCTCGTACGTCCGCGAGGGCGGCTTCCTGACCGATGTGGCCGGTTTCGACGCCGCGTTCTTCGGCATCAGCCCCCGCGAGGCCGCCGCGCTGGACCCGCAGCAGCGGCTGCTGCTGGAGACGTCGTGGGAGTGCCTGGAACGCTCGGGCATCGCCCCGGACTCGGTGCGCGACAGCGACACCGGTGTGTTCGTCGGCACCACGTTCCAGGAGTACGGCCCTCGGATGGGCGAACCGAGCGACGGCTCGGACGGCTACCTCTACACCGGCACCACCCCGAGCGTCGCCTCCGGGCGGATCGCCTACGTCCTGGGACTGCGCGGCCCGGCCGTCACCGTGGACACCGCCTGTTCGGCATCGCTCGTGGCCATGCACTCGGCGGCGCGCGCACTGCGCGGCGGCGAATGCTCGCTAGCGCTCGCGGGCGGAGTGACCGTCATGCCGACCCCGGGTGTGTTCGCGGAACTGAGCCGGCTCGGCGGGCTGTCCCCGAACGGCCGGTCGAAGGCGTTCGCGGCGGTCGCCGACGGTACCGGCTGGGCCGAGGGCGCCGGCATGCTGTTGCTGGAACGGCTCTCCGACGCGCGCCGCCACGGCCACCCCGTGCTCGCCGTGATCCGCGGGTCGGCGACGAACTCCGACGGCGCCTCCAACGGGCTCACCGCGCCCAACGGTTCAGCACAGCGCCGGGTCATCCGCCGGGCCCTGCACGCGGCCGGGCTGACGGGCGCCGACGTCGACGCGATCGAGGCGCACGGCACCGGCACCCGGCTGGGCGACCCGATAGAGGCGCGGGCGCTGCTCGCGACGTACGGCCAGGACCGCCCCGGCGACCGACCGCTGTGGCTCGGCTCGGTCAAGTCGAACATCGGGCACACCCAGTCCGCCGCCGGCGTGGCCGGCGTGATCAAGATGGTCATGGCGATGCGGTACGACGTGCTGCCGCGCACCCTGCACATCGACGAGCCGACCCCCAGCGTCGACTGGAGCTCGGGCACGGTCCGCCTGCTGACCGAGGCGGTCGACTGGCCGCGCACCGACGGCAGGCCGCGACGAGCGGGTGTGTCCTCGTTCGGCATCAGCGGTACCAACGCCCATCTGATCCTGGAGGAGGCGCCCCCGCGGGCCGACGCGGAGCCGCCCCGGGCCCCGGCCGGTCCGGTGGCCTGGCCGCTGTCGGCCAAGACCCCGGACGCGCTGCGCGAACAGGCCGCACGGTTGCGAGAACACCTGGACGCGAAGCCGGAACCCGCCCCCGCCGACGTGGCGTTCTCCCTGGTCCACGGGCGCGCCGCGCTGCGGCAGCGCGCCGTCGTCGTGGCCGCCGACCGCGCGCGCTTCGCCGACGCCCTCGGCGCGCTGGCGGCCGGCACACCGACCCCGGCTGCCGTGCAGGGCACCGCCGAGGACCCCGGCCGCGTCGCCTTCGTCTTCCCCGGACACGGCGCGCAGTGGCCGGGCATGGTCACCGCCCTCTACGAGCAGGCCCCGGCGTTCGCCGCCCGGCTGCACGAGTGTGCGGAGGCGATCGACCACCTCGTCGACTGGTCCCTGCTCGACACCGTGCTCGGCCGACCGGGCGCTGCCGACTGGGAACGCACCGATGTGGCCCAGCCGGTGAACTTCTCCGTGATGGTGTCCCTCGCCGCCCTGTGGCAGGCGCACGGAGTGCGGCCCGCGGCGGTCATCGGACACTCGCAGGGCGAACTGGCCGCCGCCTGCGTCGCCGGGGCGCTGACCCTGCGGGACGCCGCGACGATCGTGGTGCGCCGCAGCCGCCTGTTCGCCGACGCGTTGCCCGGCCGCGGGATGATGGCCGCGGTCGAACTCTCCGCCGCCGACGTACGTCGCCGCATCGCCGAGCGGAATGCCCCGATCGACCTCGCTGTCGTCAACGGCCCGGTCGCGGTCACCGTCGCCGGGGAACCGGACGAGATCGAACGCTTCGTCACCGACTGCAAGACCGACGGCATCCGCGCCCGCGTCGTGGTACGCGCCGGCGCCTCGCACTGCGCCCTGGTCGATCCGCTGCGCGAGCCCCTGCACGATCTGCTCTCCGGGATCGTCCACCGGCAGCCGCGGACCCCGTTCTACTCCACGGTGACCGGGGGAGTGCTCGACGCCGGCGACCTCGACGACGGCTACTGGTTCCGCAACGCCCGTGAGCCGGTGGACTTCCAGGCCGCGGTGCTCACCCTGCTCGGCGACGGCCACGGCGCGTTCGTCGAGTGCAGCTCGCACCCGCTGCTCCTGTCCGCGCTGCTGGACACCGCGGACGAGGCCGGCCACCACCCGGCGGCGGTGGGCACGTTGCGCCGCGACGAGGGCGGCCGGGAACGCTTCCTTCGCTCGCTCGCCGAGGCCCACGTCCGAGGCGTCCCCGTGGACTGGGACGCGACGCTCGACGGCAGCGGCGCCCGCCGGGTCGACCTGCCCACGTACCCCTTCCAGCGGCGCCGGCACTGGCTGGCGTCCGCGACCGGCCCGGCCGATGTCGCGGCGGCGGGGCTCGCCCCGGCCGACCACCCGCTGCTCGGCGCGGTCCTCACCGCGGTCGACGAGGACCAGGTCGTGCTGACCGGACGGCTGTCGCCGCGCGCACCCGCCTGGCTCGTGGATCATGCGGTGGGCGGCACCGCGCTGATGCCCGGCACCGGCTTCGTCGAGATGGCGCTCCGGGCCGGCGACGAGGTCGGCTGCGCCCGCATCGAGGAGCTGACCATCGAACGGCCGCTCCTGGTGCCCGAAGGCACCACGGCACAACTGCGGGTCACCGTCGACGCGCCCGACACCGAGGGCACACGACAGATCGTCGTGTACGCCCGTCCCGCGACCGACGCAGACGCGCCCTGGACACGGCATGCCGCCGGATCGCTGTCGAGGGACACCACCACCGTCACGGCGGCACCTGCCGCCTGGCCGCCGCCCGGCGCCGAGCCGGTCGACGTGACCGCGTTCTATGCGGACCGGGAGGCCGACGGGTACGGGTACGGTCCCGCGTTCCGGGGTCTGCGCGCCGCCTGGCGCCGAGGCGACGAGATGTACGCCGAGGTGGCCCTCGACGAGGTCCACCACACCGATGCCCGCCGCTACGCCGTGCACCCCGCACTGCTGGACGCGGCACTCCACGCCGAGCTGTTGCGCACCCCCGGTGCCGGGGCGGGACGGCTGCGGTTGCCGTTCGCCTGGTCCGGCGTGTCCGTGCCGGCGGCCGGGGCCACCGCCTTGCGGGTGCACGTCGCCCCGGCGGGAGGCGACGCGGTGAGCACGACCGCGACCGACCCCGCCGGCGCCCCCGTCGCGAGCATCGCATCACTGCTGCTCCGGCCGGTCTCCGCGGCGGACTTGACCGCCGGACCCGCAGGCGGCGGCGAACTGTTCGGACTCGACTGGCAGCGGCTGCCGGCCGGGACGGCCGCCGACACCGAACTCATGCTGCTGGCCGTGGCATCGGCCGACGAGGACACGGCGCCGCTCGCCCACGCCACGGCGGCCCGTGTCCTGGAATCCCTGCACACCTGGCTCGCCGAGGAGCACTCCCCGTCGGCCCGGCTGGTCGTGCTCACCCGCGGCGCCGTCGCGGTCCGCCACGACGGCGAGGTCACCGACGCGGCCCAGGGCACGGTCTGGGGCCTGGTGCGGTCCGCGCAGGCGGAACACCCGGACCGGTTCCTGCTGCTGGACGCCGACACCACCGCTGACGAGGCCGCCGTCCGGCACGCTGCCGCGCTCGCCGCAGCGGCCGGCGAGGGGCAGGCCGCCCTCCGCGACGGCGACATCCTCGTACCGCGGCTGGTCCGAGCGGCCGGCACCGTCGGCACCGTGCTCGACCCGGACGGCACGGTCCTCGTTACCGGCGGTCTCGGCGCCCTCGGCGGCGATCTGGCCCGCCACCTCGTCGCCACCGGGGCCCGGCATCTGATCCTCACCGGGCGCCGGGGCGCGGACACCCCCGGCGCCGCCGAGCTGACCGCCGAACTCGCCGCGGCGGGCGCCGACGTCAGCGTCCGTGCCTGCGACGTGGCCGACCGCACCCAACTCGCCGCGCTGCTCGCCGACATCGCGCCGGAGCACCCGCTGACCGGCGTCTTCCACCTGGCGGGCGCGATCGACGACGGCCCGCTGGAGGAGATGACCCCCGAGCGCCTGAACGCGGTCCTGCGCCCCAAGGTCGACGGCGCGGTCCACCTGGACGAGCTGACCCGTGACCTGCCGCTGTCGGCGTTCGTGCTGTTCTCCTCCGCGGTGGGCGTGCTCGGCACCTCGGCCCAGTCGGCGTACGCCGCCGCGAACACCTTCCTGGACGCCCTCGCGCACCGCCGACGCGCCCAGGGACTGCCGGGACTGTCACTGGCATGGGGCCTGTGGGAGCGCACCAGCGGACTGGGCAGCCTCGCCGAGGCCGACATCGCGCGGCTGCGCCGCACCGGCCTGGCCCCGATGTCCACCGCGGACGGCCTGGCGTTGTTCACCGCGGCACTCGGCGGCGAGCGGTCCCTGCTGCTGCCCGCCCACCTCGACCTCACGGCGCTGCGCCGCCGGGCACGGGAGAACGACCTTCCCCCGCTGCTGCGCGGACTCGTCCGCACACCGGTCCGTGCCGCCGCAGGCGCGGCCGTCGCGCAGAACGGGCTGGCCGCACGGCTGGCCGGGCTGTCCCGGCCGGACCAGGACCGGCATCTGCTGGACCTGGTCCTCGCCCACGCGGCAACCGCCCTCGGCCACGACGCGGCGGACCGGGACTCGATCCCCACGGACCGCGCGTTCCGCGAGTCCGGCTTCGACTCGCTCACCGTGGTGGACCTGCGCAACCGGCTGCGGGCCACGACCGGCCTGGCGCTGCCCGCCACCGTACTGTTCGACTACCCGACCCCCGCCGCCCTCGCCGCCCATCTGCGCGACCGCGTCCTCGGTGGCACCGCCTCCCCGGTGACTCGGACACCGGTGGCCGGGGAATCACCAGCCGCTGACGACGACCCGATCGCCATCGTCGCGATGGCCGGCCGCTTCCCCGGTGAGGTGGCCGACCCGGAGGCCCTGTGGCGTCTCGTCGCCGACGAGGCCGACGCGATCGGTGACTTCCCCGGTGACCGCGGCTGGGACACCGCCCGCCTGTTCGACCCGGACCCGTCCGCGACCGGCCGCTCGGCCACCCGCCACGGCGGATTCCTGTACGACGCCGGGGAGTTCGACGCCGCCCTGTTCGGCATCAGCCCCCGCGAGGCCCTCGCCATGGACCCCCAGCAGCGGCTGCTCCTCGAAGTCGCGTGGGAGACATGGGAACGCGCCGGCATCCCGATGTCCGACGTCCGGGAGAGCCGCACCGGTGTGTTCATGGGCGTCGCCTACCACGACTACGCCGCCCGTGCCGAGTCCCTTCCCGAAGGAGTGGAGGGCTATCTGATGACCGGCGGTGCGGGCAGTGTGGCCTCCGGCCGGATCGCGTACACGTTCGGGCTGCACGGTCCGGCGATCACCGTGGACACCGCCTGCTCCTCGTCGCTGGTCGCCCTGCACCTGGCGGTCCGTGCGCTGCGGAACGGCGAATGCGCGATGGCACTCGCCGGTGGAGTCAGCGTGATGGCCACCCCGACCACGTTCGTCGAGTTCTCCCGTCAGCAGGGTCTGGCGGCGGACGGGCGGTGCAAGTCGTTCGGTGCGGGCGCGGACGGCACCGGCTGGTCGGAGGGCGTCGGGATGGTGCTGGTGGAACGGTTGTC
>NZ_JBFAWW010000045.1:0-64184 GCF_040680495.1 Streptomyces sp. NPDC052036
TCTACGCCCAGTCCGTCATCGGCGCCCACGCCGCGGGCTGACCCACCGACCTGGTCGCCGGCCCGAGACCGACTCGTCCGGGCCGGCACCAGCCCCCTGCCTTGGACCTTGATGTCCACAGCGTTCGACGGCTTCAGCGGCAGAGACGCCATCCACCGCCGGTGGACGCGGAACTGCGCGTGAAGGACGGTCCGTTGGGCGCCTGACCCCGGGGCGCTGCCGCGTTCAGGACCGACTGCGGCGGACGAGGTCTCCGGTGAGGCAGCCGGACCGAGCACGGGCCGTATCCCAAGGAGACGACAGTGACTACCCATCATCATCCGCCGGTTCAGCGAGCACCGGGCGGCCGTGAGCCGCTGCTGCCGGCCCTCATGACCGTGACGGCAGTGAGCGGCCTCATAGACGCCATCAGCTATCTGGGGCTGGGGCATGTCTTCACCGCGAACATGACCGGCAACGTGGTCATCATCGGCTTCGCCGCCGCCGGCGTCCCCGGCTTCTCGGTGCTCGGCTCGCTGGTGTCGCTGGCCGCTTTCCTTCTCGGCGCGCTGGTGGCCGGCCGTCTGGAAACCGTGATGCGCCGTCGCACCGCGCCACATTGGCTGCGACTGATCCTGATTCTTGAAACGGCCTTGCTGGCCACGGCTACCGTCGTCGCCTTCGCCGCGAGCCACGCGGTCGATGTGCTCATCGCCCTGATCGCCTTGGCCATGGGTCTGCGCAACGGGACGGTACGCAAACTCGCCGTGCCGGATGTGACCACGACGGTGCTGACGCTCACTCTGACCGGACTGGCATCCGACTCGACTCTGGCAGGCGGCACCAATCCGCGTGCCGGCCGCCGCCTGGCCTCGGTGTCGGGGATGCTGGCAGGCGCGTTCGCGGGAGCTCTGCTCGTGCGGCACACGGGGCTCGGCTGGCCTCTTCTGGCCGGCACGATCGGTACCGCTGCCGCCGTCGTTGCGGTACCGCGCGGCTCGTCCTCCAGCTGACTCAAAGCCCCGGCCACTCCCCGGCCTTGCCGTGAACCCGCGGCAGCCGATCCCTCCTCACACAGCTTCTGAGACCCCCACCCTCTGGAGATGATTTCCATGGCCACAATGCCTGTGGCTGGCCTTCCCGTCACCGCCGAGAACGCCCCCGAGGCCACGGTGCGCAATGTGCACCTGGGCATCGAATACCCCGCGGCCCACATCGCGGACGTGGTGGTGCGCAATGCCAAGATCCACACCGGTGACCCGCGCCGTCCGCAGGCGAGCGCGGTCGCGATCAAGGACGGCAAAGTCACGGTGGTCGGCGACGACGCCGACATACTGCACCTGATCGGCACGAACACCCGGGTCATCGACGCGCTGGGCCGGCGGGTGATCCCCGGCCTGAACGACTCCCACCTGCACGTCATCCGCGGCGGCCTGAACTACGTCCTGGAACTGCGCTGGGACGGCGTGCCCACCCTTCGGCAGGGCCTGGCCATGCTCCGCGAGCAGGCCGCCCGCACCCCCAAGGGCCAGTGGGTCCGCGTCGTCGGCGGCTTCTCCGCCGACCAGTTCGCCGAGAAGCGCCTGCCGACCATCTCCGAGCTCAACGCCGCAGCCCCGGACACTCCCGTCTTCGTACTGAACCTCTACCAGTCAGCGATCATGAACCGGGCCGCGGTCCAGGCAGCCGGCTTCACCAAGGACACCCCCGACCCCCGCGGCGGGCAGATCGTCCGCGGCCCGGGCGGTGAGCCCACCGGCATGCTGCTGGCCGCCCCCGGCGCCCTGATCCTCTACTCGACGCTGGCGAAGGCCCCCACCCTGCAAGGCCAGGACCTCAAGACCTCCACCCGTCACTACCTGCGCGAGCTCAACCGCTTCGGCCTGACCTCCGCGATCGACGCAGCCGGCGGATTCCAGAACTTCCCCGACAACTACGGCACCGTCATCGACCTGGCCAGGAACGGCCAGTTGTCGCTGCGCATCGCCTACCACCTCTTCCCCCAGACCGGCGGACAGGAAATCGCCGACCTCAAGCGCTGGATCGAGATGGTCCGCCCCGGCGACGGCGACGAATGGCTGCGCCTCAACGGCGCGGGCGAGAACCTGACCTGGGCCGCCGCCGACTTCGAGAACTTCACCCAGCCCCGCCCCGAACTCGGCGCATACGAGAACGAGTTCGAGCAGGCCGTGCGCCTGCTGATGGAAAACGGCTGGGGCTTCCGCCTGCACGCCACCTACGACGAGACGATCCGCCGCGACCTCGCCGTCTTCGAGAAACTCACCGCCGAGGGCCTCTTCCCCGCCGGCAACCGCTGGCTGTTCGACCACGCCGAAACCGTCTCCCACGACAGCCTCGACCGCATCGCCGCCCTCGGCGGCGCCCTGTCGGTACAGAACCGGATGTCCTTCCAGGGCGAGGCATTCGTACGCCGCTACGGCCCCGGAGCCGCCGCTGAGGCGCCGCCGATCCGCGCCATGCTGGACCGCGGTCTGACCGTCGGCGCCGGCACCGACGCCACCCGGGTCTCCTCCTACAACCCCTGGGTCGCACTGCACTGGCTGGTCGCCGGCCGCACCGTCGGCGACCTGACGATCTATCCGCCGAACAACCGCGTCAGCCGCGAAACCGCCCTGGAGATGTACACCCAGGCCGGTGCCAAGCTCACCGGCGAACAGGACGTCAAGGGCATCCTGGCCCCCGGCTACTACGGCGACCTGGCCATCCTCTCCGACGACTTCTTCACCGTCCCGGAGCAGGACATCCCGCACATCGAGTCGCTGCTCACCGTCGTCGGTGGCCGGATCGTCTACGCCATCGGCGAGTACGAGGGCCTGGACGAGCCGATCCCAGCGGTCAGCCCCGCCTGGAGCCCGGTGGCGCACTTCGGCGGCTACCAGGCCACCGTCAAGCCCAGCATCTCCGGCACCCGCCAGGCCGAACTGCTCGGCCAGGCCGTCGCCGAGTCCGAACAGCACCGCCAGTGGCGCGCCGCCCGCGGCTTCGCCCCCGAAACCGCTCCCGAGATCTTCGACGCCTGCTTCGTGCTGTGACGCACGGAGACTCACCACCCCCTCACCACCTACCCCCGCATGAGGAAGTGCGATGAACACCGGATTGCTCATCCTGAGGCTGGCCGTGGGCCTGCTGCTCGCCGGGCATGGAATCCAGAAGGTCAGCCACCGCCTCGGCGGCCACGGGATAGCGGGCGGAGCGGCAGAGTTCCGAGCGGACGGCTTCCGCGGCGGCCGCCTCACCGCGGCCGCCGCGGGCCTCGGGCAGATCACCGCGGGCCTGCTGCTGTGCGCAGGCGCGCTCACCCCCTTGGCGGCCACCATCGCCGCGGGAGTCATGACGGTCGCAGCCACCGTCAAGTGGCACAACGGGCTGTGGGTACAACACGACGGCTACGAATACCCCCTGGTCCTCGTGGTCGTCCCCGCAGCACTCTCGCTCACCGGACCCGGCCGCTGGTCGGCCGACCAGGCCCTCGGGCTCCTGCCCTGGGCGCCGTGGTGGGCAGCCGCGGCCACCGGCCTCGGCATCTCCAGCGGACTGTTGACCCGTGCCCTCCTCGGACGGCCGGACCTTCACCTCTGAGTGATCAGAAACGTCTGCGCTGTCACGAAGTTGAGATGGCCAAAGCTCGTCGACCGGTCACCGCGGCCGCTCTGGCCCGGCGTGTCGCGTGCGTCACCTGCCTGGAATTGACCGGCCAGGGCGAGGAGACAGCGCAGGCCGTCTCTCAGACGGGGCGACCCGGACCCGGAGCGTTCGGCCGTGCACTTCACCGGCCGCACCACCGATGGCCTGCGCACCATCGCGCGCACCTCCTCCCCCTTGACGCCGAGTCCCGAATTCATGGCGCGGGCAGGCGCGTTGGCATAGCGTTGACCAGGTGAATGACGACTTCACCGGGATCGACGGGATCGAGCTGGCGGACGCGGTCCAAGCGGTACGCGATGAGCTGCTCACCGCCGCAGCATGCGGAACCGGCGGTGAACTGTCCTTCGAGGTAGGGGACATCCATCTGGAGTTCACGGTCGAACTGCGCCGTGACGTGCGTGTGAAGTCCGGTGTGCGCGCGTGGGTGATCTCGGCCGACGCCGATGCCGGCCGGTCCAAGGCGCACACCCACAGGGTCAGCTTCACACTCCGGCCCAAGAACGCGCGTACGGGAGGTGGCTGGGAGGTCGGCAACGACGCCCCGGCTGACACGTCGGCCTTCGGCCGCACCGAGTAGGCGGGGGACGCGCCGTGTCCGGTCCGCGCAAGGAGCGCATCGCCGCCGTCCTGGGTGCCTCTCGCCAGGGCAGCGGATATCTCCTCGGTCCACGGCTGGTCCTCACCGCCGCCCATGTCATTGTGGGCAGCGACAGCGTTCATGCCATCGTCCCCGAGGGCCGTGGACGGATCCCCTGCCGGCCGGTCTGGGAGGGAACCCACGAGAACTGCGATGTGGCACTGCTACTGGCCGCCGATGACCTGGTCGCACCCGAAACCGCCGCTGGCTGGGGGCCGGTCCGCTGGGGGCAGACCAGCGATCTGAAACCGCGCCCCGACTGCCAGGCGATCGGTTTCCCCGCTGTTCAACGCAGTGGGGCAGGACAGCTCGACAGCGAGCAGCTGGTCGGTACGCTCAAGCCGGGGTCGAGCATGGTGCGTGGCGGTTACGTGCTCGACCTCGTCCATACGCCGCCGGCGCCCCGGCAGGACGGTAGCTCCCCGTGGGCGGGGATGTCCGGGGCAGCTCTCTTCGACGGGGAGCTGCTGGTGGGTGTGGTGACCACCGACCCCGACGGCTGGCAGCACGGTCGTCTCACTGCCGTCCCGGCGACCGCGATCCACATCGTCGCCGGTTTCTACGACGCGTACTTCGATCACCTCGGAGAGCTTCCCACCTTGGAAGACGCGGGACGGAGTCGCGCACCACGCGTCGGTTTCGAATCCGACTACCGTGCGTACGTGGAGCGGAACTACGGCGAACTCCGCATCTTCGGGCTCGACTTCAGCAGGAGTGACCATGCGCAATGGCCGCTCGACACCGCCTACCTGAGCCTGGAGCTGTCCCACCAGAGCAGCCAGGAGCGCGCCGACTTCCTGGAAACCGTCCCCAGGCACGAGGTGTCCAGCGGCCGTCAGCGCGTCGAGTCCGCCCTGTCCGGAAGGCGCCGGGTGCTGCTGCGCGGTCTGGCCGGATCCGGGAAGACCACCCTCATCCAGTGGCTGGCCATCACCGCGGCCCGGGACGACTTCAGCTATCGGCTCGGCCATCTCGACGATTGCGTGCCCTTTGTCCTGCCGCTGCGCACACTGATCAGGCAGGGGGCTCTGCCCAGTCCCGGCAATTTCCTGGCTGCCACCGGCACTCCGCTCAGCCCGCCGCCCGACTGGGCGGAGGAGGTGATGCGCTCCGGCCGTGCGCTGCTTCTCATCGACGGTGTGGATGAGATCCCCGAACGTGACCGGGACCGGACCCAGGAATGGCTCACCGGACTGTTTGCCGCGTACCCGGACTGCAACTGCGTCATCACCACCCGCCCCGCCGCCGTGAGCGAGGGCTGGCTGACGCGCCGGGACTTCACCGAGCTGAATCTGCTGCCCATGAACCAGCAGGATGTCGAGGCATTCGTAGGGCGCTGGCATCTGGCCGCCTTCGGAGAGAGCGCCGGGGCCGCGCCGGAGCGTGACCGGTACAGAGAGCGCCTGCTGGACACCCTGCGACGTAAGAGGGACCTGGCCCGTCTCGCCACCAATCCGCTGATGTGCGCGATGATCTGCGCGTTGCACCGCGATCGCCGTACCTATCTGCCGGAGAGCCGGATGGAGTTGTACGGCGCGGCGCTCACCATGCTGCTTGTCCGCCGCGACAAGGAACGCGATGTGGGCGTACCGGAGGGCTTCGACATTCCGGAGGACGCTCAGCGGCAGCTCCTCCAGGAGCTCGCCTGGTGGTTGATCCGCAACGGCCAGACCGAGGCGGAGCAGGACAAGGTGGTCAGGCTGATCGAGCGGCTACTGCCCGCGATGCCCGGTGTGGCCCCGCCGGACCGGGCACGGGATGTCCTGCGCCACCTCCTGCGCCGCAGCGGTCTGCTGCGTGAACCCACCCCGCAGACCGTTGACTTCGTCCACCGCACGTTCCAGGACTATCTCGGAGCGAAGGCGGCGGTCGAGGCCCAGGACCTCCCGCAGGTCGCGGAACATGCCGCCGACCCCCAGTGGGAGGACGTGGTCCGGATGGCCGTGGGCCACGGCCGCCCCGAGGAACGGGCCATGTTGATCGGCGGCCTGCTGGAGCGGGGAGACGCCGCGCCGGACGACGAGGTCCGTACTCGGCTCCACATGCTTGCCGCCGCCAGCCTGGAACACGCCACCATGCTGGCGCCGGCGGTGCGGCGCGAGGCGGAGGAGCGAGCGGCCTTGCTGCTCCCGCCACGGGACTCCGAGGCGGCGGAGAAGCTGGCCAGCGCGGGGCCGGTCGTGCTCGATCTCCTTCCGGGGCCGGATCAGCTGGACGACAGGGAGGCGGCGGCCACTGTGGAGACGGCCGCCCGAATCGGCGGCGAGCATGCCTTCCAGATCCTGCGGCAGTTCCGAGACCATCCTGATGCTCTTGTGCGGAAAAAGGTGGTTGACGCCTGGAGTTCATTCGACGACCAGCGGTTCGTCGACGAGATCCTGTCCGAGATGGAACTGACCGGTGCGCACCTCACCGTGAGCACGGTTTCCCAGCTGTCCGCACTCGGTCGGATCGGTCGAGTCATGACACTGGAGATCAACGGCTCCTTCGGGGAGGATCTCATGGTGCCGGGGCTGATCGCCACCGAGCCCACCGAGCTGCATCTGGTGAGCAATGACTCCTTCCGCGATCTCCGCTTTCTGGTCAGTGGTGCGCCACGCCTGCGCTCACTGGGACTCCAGGACTGCGGCAGCCTCAAGGACTACTCACACATCTCCGACGTGAACATTGAGCATCTGCAGTTGGAGAAGATGCCGGTAGGGCCGGACATGAGTCCCCTCGCCGAACTGCGGGGACTGACTTCGATCGCCGTCAACAGCCGCCAGCCCTGGGGGAGGCTGACGAACCTGCCCCTGCCTCCCCATCTGCGGGGCCTCACCCTGGGGCCGTCGACTCTGAGCGCGCCGGCACTCGACGGCATCGAACGCTGGCCGCGGCTCACAAGACTTCATCTCGCCGCTGATGTCAGTACCCCCTTTGCCGCAGCCGAGTTGAGGAAACTGGTTGCGGTGCCCGAACTCGTCGACCTTGACATAGATCTTGCCCAGCTGTCCGGCCTTGCGGACGTTCGTCTGCCGCCGCTTCCGCAGATCCGGTCACTGCGCCTGAGAGCGGAAGTCCAGAACCGCATTGATTTCGACGAACTGCGGGACGTGTTTCCCAACCTCACAACACTGAGTGCTCAGTTGGAGCACCGCTCTTTCACGACGCTGGAGGCGGACGTGTCGGCTTTGCGAGCCGTCCCCCAGTCTTCTGTCACGATCAACGCGTCCGGGACGGTCCGTCTGACCGGAGAGACGGAACTGCCGAGCGAGAGTCGAGTCCGCATTCACAGCAGGACGGCTCCCCTCACGAAGAAGTCCCGCTTCCGCCTCTGGAAGTCCCTCTGACCCTGCACCGCGTCTGCCTTCCCGGCACCCCGCAAGAGATCTTCTCGAACCTGGACATCCCGCCACAACGCCGGAGCACTGACCTGTCCCTGGCTTGCCGCGGTCAGACGCTCGCGTGGGTCGCCCGAAGCGGTGCGGGACGCGTTGGGGAGCGGTCGCCCCGGGGTTCAACGCAGTGGAGAATTTCGCCGAGCATCGCCGGCAGGGGCCCAGGCGGCACCCTCGCCCGGCTTGTCGAGGACAGCCAACTCCTCCTCGGTCAGGCGCAGGGCTCCCGCGGCGATGTTCTCCACGAGGTGTGCCGGGTTCGTGGTGCCGGGAACGGCCAGCACGTGCGGACCGCGGTGGAGCGTCCAGGCGAGCCGTACCTGGGCCGGTGTCGCATGGTGGGCGCGGGCCACGGCGTGGACGCGCGCGTCGTCCTCATGGACTGCGGCTGCCTCGCGCCGCAGGCCGGAGACGGCTAAGTACGGGACGAAAGCGATGCCCTGTTCCCGGCACAGGTCCACCAGCCCGCTCTCATCGGCGCGGCGCCAGTCCAGTCCGTAGGCGTTCTGCACACAGACCACGGGCACGATCGTCAAGGCTTCGGTCACGTGCTCTGGGCGGACGTTCGAGAGTCCGAGGTGCTGGGTCAGGCCCGCTTGGCGCAGTTCGACGAGGGCGCCGAAGTGCTCGGTGATCGAGGCCGTACCGGGGTCGCGGCGCAGGCGCACCACGTCCAGGTGGTCCCGTCCGAGCTGGCGCAGGTTCTCCTCGACCTGGCCGCGCAGCTGGTCGGGGCGAGCCATGGTGAGCCACTCGCCGGCGGGATCGCGCGTGGGGCCGACCTTGGTCACCACGACCAGGTCGCCGTACCAGGACGAGAGGGCGCGGTTGACGAGCTCGTTCGCGGACCGCAGCGGCGAGAAGTGGAAGGCGGCCGTGATCACGGCGCTGGGGCCCTCCTGGACAGAGTCGTTCACCCAGGCTGAGAGGCTCCGCGAGAATGGCGTGCTCGTCATGGACGGCACCTTGGTGCCCAAGCCGGCGTCAGCTCGTGTGGCGGGGCGCGGCACACAGTGATACGTCGTTGGGCCCAGTCGTGTGTCCTGATCAGCGACTCCGTCACTCCGAGCCGTAGTACAGCCGGAGGAACTCCTCCATCGCCGCGTCGACGCCGGCGCGGTCACCGGTGGCGAGCAGGTCGAGCAGCAGGCCGCGGACGGTGGCGAGTCCCAGCCTGGCTCGGTTGTGGGCCGTGGCAGGGTCCGCCCCCGCCGCGACCTCAGCGGCGGCGAGCGGTTCCAGCCAGTCCGTCACGAGCCCTTCGAGAATCGGGACGGCCTCGGGGCGGCCCCGCAACGCGTGCCCGCAGATCTCGAAGAAGAGCCGCTCCTGACCGGCCAGCCGAGGGTCCGTCAGCTGCTGCCACAGTCGCCGCGCGACGTCAGCGGGTGAGAGACCGGGCTCCGTGCGGAGAAGAGACAGCAGGCCGCGCTGGCGTCGCTCCGACGTCCGGACGATCTCGACAAGCAGCTGTTCCTTGGAACCGAAGTAGTGGATCAGCATGCGGTGGCTGACGCCGATCGCGGCGCCCAGGCGACGCAGGCTCAGGTCCACGATGCCGTGAGCCGCGACGTGGTCGACAGCCGCGTCGATTAGTTGTGCGCGCCGGTCCCCGTCCGGGACGTGCCCGGCCTCGCCCTCGGGACGCGAGTCGTCCGTATGTATCACGCCGCGAGTGTACCAATTGGTACATGACCCATGTACCGTGTGGTACATGCGATCTGTCACCGTGTCGATCGATGTTCCGTACACGCCCGAGCAGGTCTACGACTTCCTCGATGTCATGGCTCACCACGAGGAGTTCACCAACCACTACCTGACCGACTGGCGCTACAGCGGCCCCAGCCGCGGCATAGGATCGTGCGCCACGGTCACCGCCGCGCTGGGTGGCATAAAGACCGACGTCACCATCGAGGTCGTCGAGGCCGACGCGCCGCGGCGCATCGTCGAACGCAACATCAGCGCGACCGGCCGGCGCCAGGCCCACGGCACGTACACCATCGAACCGCTGCAAAGCGGCGGGAGCCAGGTTTCGTTCACGTACGCCTGGGTACGCGCCCCTCTCGCCGACCGCCTGCTGGCACCCGTCGTCCGAGCCACGATGCGGCGCGCCAACCGCACCGTCATGGGGCGGCTGGCCACCGAGTTGGCTCGTCACGTGTCGGCTGCCGGATCCTGATGTCGACCACTGTCGGCTGCTCTGCTGGGCACAGGCCCCGACGCCGACGGCGAACCTGCCCACACCCGGGCTGAGGCTGAAGCCCGACGGAGCTGCACGCAGATGTCGGCGGCGGCCTGTGCGTGGACGTCTACGATCACATGGGTCACTGCGTGCAGAATGCTGGCCGACCCTAGCTGTGCCATGTGGGGCTGCTCCGCGAGCCGGCGCGCAACTTCCGTTGTGGGATCGTTCGCCCCGTGCCGTACGGTCAGCGAAGGACGGGCCGAGGAAGATCATCACTTCGCCGGTTTCCACATCCGCGGTCTGCCCGACGAACCACAGTGTCTTCACCCCGAGTGCCAGCATGTCGCCGTGGCGCTCCTGCTTCGGTCGCTGGTGGGCCTGGACCACGTCCTCGATGGCCGGAGGATGCAGCTTCAGGTACTTGCCCAGCCGCTGCAGCTCCCCCTGGCGGGGTTCGTCCACGCGGATCCAGGCGAACTCATCCGGCTTCAGCAGAGTCAGGGGGTTGCCGCCGGCTCCGCTCGCCCGCCGTGCTCCGCGCCTGATCCCGCGCCACTGGCCCCCGCCGGTTGGCGCACGCCCCGGGTGGGGTTCGCACATATCGACGGCGTGCCCGATCCCGTAGGCGGCCAGACGCAGGGCAGCGCTGGTACGGCAGCTCACGGAGGACAGCGCAGAGCCGCGTGGAGGCAGATCACCAGTAGTGTCGGTGGCCGGCGACTGCGTGCCCCAGGGAGCCCATGATCCACAAGACCGCGCCGACGGCCGCCAGAATGATCCCGATCGTCCACAGGATCGATATCCCGGTGACGAATCCGACGACAAGCAGGATGATGCCAAGGAGGAACATGATCGCCTCCGGTGCAGTAGTACTGCTTTCACTATGGACCGCAGCGCCCGGTTAGGGAAGTGCTGACATTTGCTACCCCCGCTCGAAGGCGTGACCGTGGGGCGAATGTGGTCTGACGCCAGTGGACAGTCCCTTCGGCGACGAAGACCAGGGCTGAAAGCGGTCCACCGCGCCTGCCCTGAACGCGCCCGTTCGGGGTACTCGCGCGCCCGTCGGACGGTAGGACGCGGGACGCAGAGCAAAGCCCGGCCTGCGGGAACTCAGAGGAACGGAGGTGCCTGGCGTCTCGGGCAGGGGCCGTCGACCGCACCGGCCGGTGTCCGTCGAGGTACTTCCACCCAATAGCGATGTGGGCAGGGCGTCGATTCCTCAGCTCCAGGTCACGGCCGGGTCGTACGCCGCGGTGCGGTGGTGCCGCACTGCGGCGGTCTGCTCATGCTGAGCCCTGTCAGGGCGTCTCCGGGCCCCGGTACTCGCTCATCGCGTCGATGAGCCAGCGTGCCAGGTAGTCGGCGAACGAGGAGCGTGGCAGCAGCCGGTATGTCGGCGAGTCGTCGGTCTGCCAGAGCAGCACCGCAACGGGTCCCACCGTGGTCGAGACTTGCCGGCCGGGGCCGAAGGCCCGGGGATGCAGGTCCAGCGGGCAGCCCTTCTCCAGCACCTGCCGGGCGGCCGGACCGCTCAGTTCAAGCGTGGCGCGCTGGGCCGAGACGTCCACGACCGAGCCCGGTGCTGCTCCGAGTGCCTGCCGCAACTCGGCGGCCACAGCGGTTCCGTCGGCCTGGGACAGTACGAGCCACTCGTCCGGGCCGAGCCAGAAGAGCGTGTGGGCGGCGGACGCGGTGGTCTGGCCGCACCGGCGAGGGAGCGGCGCCCCCAGGGTCTTCTCGATGCCGTCGGCCCCTTCGGAGGCGGGGTCGACGCGCAGGTTCACCATGGTGGCGAACGGCCGCTCGGTCAGCGTGACGCCGCGGGCGCCCGTGACTGCGGCGGCGCGCATGCGCTCCTCCAGATGTGCCAGAGGGCTGGTGCGCAGGGCCACGGGGCCGGTGCCTGCCTCGATCGTCGGCTCAGCCATCGCGCTTGGTCCCTTCCGGGTCGTAGAGGACGAAGTCGGTTACCTCGACGGGCACCAGGTCATCGCCCACCGGGGCGAGCAGGGTCTCGCCGATCCTTGCCCGTCCGTCGGCGACGAGGGCGAGGGCGAAGGGGCGGCCGAGGGCCGGGCTGTGGTAGCTGGAGGTGACGTGGCCGAGCATCGGCACCGGCCCGGCTTGGGGGGTGAGAGGTACGTCCGGCGCGACGAGCTGGGTGCCCTCGCGCAGTCGGGTCCTGCGATCGGTCGGGAGCAGGCCGACCAACTGCTTGCGGTCGGTGCGGGCGGTGTCGGCGCGGGAGTGGGACCGCTTGCCGATGAAGTCCTTCTGCTTCGAGACCACCCACGACATGCCCGCGTCCTGGGGGGTGACGGTGCCGTCGGTGTCCTGGCCGACGATGATGTAGCCCTTCTCGGCTCGCAGGACGTGCATGGTCTCGGTGCCGTACGGGGTGATGTCGTACGGCTGTCCTGCCTCGTACGCCTGCTCCCAGACGGCCAGGCCGTACCACGCGGAGACGTTGATCTCGTAGGCGAGTTCGCCGGAGAAGGAGATCCGGCAGATGCGGGCCGGGATACCGGAGGCCAGGGTGGTCTCGCGGAAGGCCATGAAGGGGAACGCCTCGGCGGACAGGTCGACGTCGGGCGCGAGTTGGGCGACAACCTGGCGCGACCGGGGGCCCGCGACCGCGATCGTCGCCCACTGTTCGGTCACCGAGGTGCAGTGGACGTCGAGGTCGGGCCACTCGGTCTGCAGCCACTCCTCCAGCCAGTCCAGGACCGCTGCGGCGCCGCCGGTCGTGGTGGTCATGAAGTAGCGGTTCTCGTCGAGGCGCAGCGTCACACCGTCGTCGAAGATCATGCCGTCGGGCTTGCACATCACGCCGTAGCGGGCGAGGCCGGGCTTGAGCTTCTTGAAGGCGTTCGTGTAGATGCGGTTGAGGAACTCCCCCGCGTCCGAGCCCCAGATCTCGATCTTGCCGAGGGTGGAGGCGTCCATGAACGCCACCCCCTCGCGGGCAGCTCGGCACTCGCGGGCCACGGCCGTGTCCATGTCCTCACCGGGCCGGGGGTAGTACCGCGGGCGCTTCCACTGCCCGACGTCCTCGAACACCGCCCCTTGAACGACGTGCCAGCTGTGGAGGGAGGTCGTACGCTCCGGGTCGAACAGGTCGCCGCGCTCGCGCCCGGCCAGAGCGGCGAAAGCGACCGGCGTGTACGGCGCCCGGTAGGCCGTGGTGCCGATCTCTCCGGGAGGCGCGCCCCCACCGAGGGCCTGGGCGATCACGCCGATCGCGTTGACGCCGGACGTCTTGCCCTGGTCGTTCGCCGTGCCGAGCGAGGTGTAGCGCTTGACATGCTCGACACCGCGCAGGCCGGCGCCGATGGAGCGCCGGACGTCGGCGACGGTGACGTCGCGCTGCAGGTCGACGAAGTGCGTGTCCCAGCCGCCGGGTTCATCGTCGGGGTCGGGTACCAGCCACAGTGCTCGCATCGGGCCGGCTCCGGACCGTGCGGCTTCGGACGGCGAGACGGCAACCGGGAACCCGGCATCCGTCGCCGCTCTCGCACCGGCCCGCGCCCCATCGACCCGACAGCCGCCGAGGTCGTATGTCCCGGCCGCCGCACCCACGATCTGCTGGTCCCGAACGGCGCGGTCGGGAACGAAGGCGACCAGGTCCTCGTCCCAGCGCAGTCGGCCCTGGCGCTGGCTGTGCAGGTGCACGACCGGGCTCCATCCGCCCGACACGGCGAGCAGGTCGCAGCCGAACGACTGTGGTTCACCGGCGAGTTGACCGTTCTCGTCGAGGGCCTGGACCGTGGCGCCGGTGAGCCGGCCGCCGCCCGCGGTGTCAACCACCGTGCTGCCCGTCAGCACCCGCGCCCCGGTCGCCATGGCGACCTCGGCGGCCCGGTGGGACAGTTCGGGGCGCGCGTCCACGACGGCGACGACGTCGATCCCGGCGGCGTGCAGATCGGCGACCGTGTCGTAGGCGCTGTCGTTGGTCGTACTCACCACGGCCCGAGAGCCCGGAGCCACGGCGTACCGGTTGAGGTACGAGCGCACGGCCGCCGCCAGCATCACTCCGGGACGGTCGTTCCCGGCGAAGACCAGGGGACGCTCGTGCGCGCCGGTGGCCAGGACGACCTGACGAGCCCGAATGTGCCACAGTCGCCGGCGCGAGACGCCTTCGGACGGGTCGGGAGCGTCGGCACCGAGATGGTCGGTACGCCGCTGCAGGGCCAGCACATAGTTGTCGTCGTACGACCCGAACGCGGTGGTGCGTTGCAGTAGGACGACCTCGGAGGCGGCCTCGAGTTCCGCGCGCACGTCGGCGACCCACTCCAGGGCGGTCTGCGAGCCGACCCTCTCGGTGCGCCCGGAGAGCAGCGAACCGCCCGGCTCGGGCTGGTCGTCGACGAGGATCACACGGGCACCGGAGCGGGCGGCAGTGGCGGCGGCCGCGAGCCCGGCCGGTCCGGCGCCGACGATCAGGACGTCTGTGTGGACGTACTTCTTGTCGTAGACGGCGGGATCGGGGGCCGGGTCGAGCCGGCCCATGCCGGACAGGGTCGTCGCGGTCAGGCCGTCGTACAGCTCCACGGTCGTCGCCGGCAGCATGCCCTCCGAGCACGGGCCGTCGAGTTGCAACAGCGCGTTGGGCTCCTCGACCCCCGCGGCGACGATGCCGCGCGGGCGGCCGCGGTAGAGCGACGGGGCCACCTCGACGAGCCCGTTCGCCAGCATCGCCGAGGCGACGGTGTCTCCGGGGTGACCGGTCAGTTCCCGCCCGTCGACGGTGAACCGCAGCGCGGTGCCGCGGTCGATGCGGCCTCCTTGCCGGAGCCTGAAGTGCTGGTCGGTCATCGGTTCCCTCCGGCCTCGGGCAGTTGGGGGCGGGGTTCGTCGAGCCGGTAGGCGGCGAGCACCTCGTTGGTGAGGGTGTCGCGCAGGACGTTGAACCAGCGGCGGCAGCCGGTGCTGTGTACCCATCGCTCGGCGAAGGGACCCTTGGGGTTGTCTCGGTAGAAGACGTACTCGGCCCACTGCTCGTCGGTGAGGCCCTCCGGGTTCTCGGGGTAGGGGACGTGGGCCTGTCCGCCGTAGTGGTACTCGGTCTCGTCCCGTGGACCGCACCATGGGCAGGTGATCAGCAGCACGGTGTCCTTCTCTCCGGAGGCTTTCAGTGGGCCACGGCTGCTGCGCCGTGTTCGTCGATCAGTGCGCCCGTCGCGAAGCGGTCGAGGGCGAAGGGGGCGTTCAGCGGATGCGGTTCGCCCGTGGCGATGGTGTGCGCGAAGGTCCAGCCGGCGGCCGGCGTGGCCTTGAAGCCGCCGGTGCCCCAGCCGCAGTTGACGTAGAGGTTCTCGACGGGAGTGGCGCCGATGATCGGGGAGGCGTCCGGGGTGACGTCGACGATGCCGCCCCAGGTCCGCAGCACGTGCGCGCGGGCGAAGACGGGAAACAGCTCGACGGCGGCGGCCATCTGCTGCTCGATCACGTGGAAGGAGCCGCGCTGTCCGTAGCCGTTGTAGGCGTCGATGCCCGCGCCCATCACCAGCTCGCCCTTGTGCGCCTGGGAGACGTATACGTGTACGTGGTTCGACATCACCACGGTGGGGTGCACCGGCTCGTGCAGCTCGGAGACCAGTGCCTGGAGCGGATGGGACTGCACCGGCAGCCGGAAGCCGGCCAGTTGGGCCAGCACGCTGCTGTGCCCGGCGGCCGCGAGGCCGACGCGGCCGGCCAGGACGCGGCCCCGGTTGGTGTCCACGCCCACGACGCGGTCGCCGTCCTTGAGGAAGCCGGTGACCTCGCAGCCCTGGATCAGATCCACGCCCAGTTCGTCGGCCCGGCGAGCGAGCGCCCAGGCGACGTGGTCGTGCTTGGCGATGCCCGCTCGCGGCTGGAAGGTGCCGCCGAGGACCGGATAGCGGGTGCGAGGCGAGACGTTGAGGATGGGGCAGACCTTGGCGACTTCGTCCGGTTCCAGCCACTGTGCGTCGACTCCGTTGAGGCGGTTGGCGTTGACGCGGCGCACTCCCTCACGCACGTCCTGAAGGGTGTGCGCGAGGTTCAGGACGCCGCGCTGGCTGAACAGGAAGTCGTAGTCCAGCTCTTGCGGGAGCCCTTCCCAGAGTTTGAGGGCGTGCTCATAGATCGCCGCGCTCTGGTCCCACAGGTAGTTGGAACGGATGATGGTGGTGTTGCGTGCCATGTTGCCGCCGGCCAGCCAGCCTTTCTCCAGGACGGCGACGTTGGTGATGCCATGGTTCCTGGCGAGGTAGTAGGCGGTGGCGAGGCCGTGGCCTCCCGCGCCGACGATGACGACGTCGTACGACGAGCGCGGCTCGGGATTGCGCCAGAGGAAGTCCGGGTGCTCCGGCAGCGGCGTGGTCGTCATTCCGCGCCTCCGTTCAGGTGGGGATACAGGGGGAACGCGGCGGCGAGCTTCTCGACCCGGCCGCGCAGCAGGTCGGCACGCTCGTCAACGAACTGCTCGTCCTGCAGTGCCTGGGCGACGATGTCGGCGACCTCCCGGAACTCCGCCGCGCCGAAGCCCCGGGTGGCCAGGGCCGGAGTTCCGATCCGCAGCCCTGAGGAGACCATGGGCGGGCGGGGGTCGAACGGCACCGCGTTGCGGTTGACGGTGATGCCGATGCGATGCAGCCGGTCCTCGGCCTGCTTCCCGTCGAGCGCGGAGTTACGAAGGTCGACGAGGACCAGGTGGACCTCGGTGCCACCGGTCAGCACCGTGATCCCGGCCTCCGCCACATCGTCGGCCAGCAGCCGTCCGGCGAGGATGCGGGCGCCGTCCAGGGTGCGCTGCTGGCGCTCCTTGAACTCCTCGCTCGCCGCCACCTTGAAGGCCACCGCCTTCGCCGCGATGACATGCTCCAGCGGGCCGCCCTGCTGGCCCGGGAACACCGCGGAGTTGATCTTCTTGGCCAGATCGGCACGGCTGAGGACCACACCGCCGCGCGGGCCGCCGAGGGTCTTGTGCGTGGTGGTCGTGACGACGTCGGCGTACGGCACCGGGCTGGGATGGAGGCCCGCGGCCACCAGCCCGGCGAAGTGGGCCATGTCCACCATCAGATAGGCGCCCGCCTCGTCGGCGATCCGCCGGAACGCGGCGAAGTCCAGTCGGCGGGGGTACGCCGACCAACCCGCGACGATCATCTTGGGGCGGTGGGCGAGTGCGAGCTGTTCGACCTCGTCCATGTCGATGCGCATGTCGGACTCGCGCACGTGGTACGGCACGACGTTGTAGAGCTTGCCGGAGTAGTTGATGCGCATGCCGTGCGTCAGGTGACCGCCGTGCGCCAGGTCGAGGCCGAGGATCGTGTCGCCGGGCTTCAGCAGCGCGAACATCGCGGCCGCGTTGGCCTGGGCGCCCGAGTGCGGCTGCACGTTCGCGGCCTCGGCGCCGAACAGTGCCTTCACCCGGGTGATGGCCAACTGCTCGATGACATCGACGTGTTCGCAGCCGCCGTAGTAGCGGCGGCCCGGGTAGCCCTCGGCGTACTTGTTGGTCAGTACCGAGCCCTGGGCCTCCATCACGGCGGCTGGAGCGAAGTTCTCCGAGGCGATCATCTCGAGCGTGGACTGCTGGCGGTGCAACTCGGCGTCCACGGCGGTGGCGACGTCCGGATCGAGTTCGTCGAGCGGGAGGGAGAGGGAGAAGGCGGGCGTGGTGAGCGGCGGGTTCGTTGCCATCTGTGCACCATCCTGGGAGCCATCTAATGCTCAACTGATATATCAGTCGGATCCTGCGGTACGGTATGGGAGCTTGCTGGACAGGTCAAGGGGGCTTTCATGGAGCAGGCGGCGACCGACCTCACGGGCGAGGAGCTGTCCCTCGCGGAGCGCGCCTACCGCGCCATTCGCGACCGGCTCGTCATGCTCGAGATCCGTCCCGGTGCGCCGATCAACGAGGAGCAGCTGGCGCAGTCCCTCGGCGTCGGACGCACGCCGGTGCGCGAGGCCCTCAAGCGGCTCCAGTACGAGCGCCTGATCACGACCTACCCCCGACGCGGAACCTTCGCCACCGACGTCAACATCACCGACCTGGCCCACATCTCCGAGGTGCGCCAGGAGCTCGAGCCCCTCGCCGCCGCCCAGGCCGCCCGGCGCGCCACGCCCACGGACCGGACGACCCTGACAGCGCTACGGCGGCAGCTGAAGGCCGCGGATCCCCGTCGGCAGGACGCCGCCGGCCTTATGCACCTGGACCTTCAGGTCCACCGCGCCATCTACGCCGCCACGCACAACCCGTATCTGGAAGACACTCTCGTTCGCCACGACAACCTCGCCACCCGCATCTGGTGCCTGTTCGTCGACCGTCTCTCCGACATGGCCGGTCATGTCGGAGAGCACGGACCGCTGATCGAGGCGATCGTCGTCGGCGACCCAGAGAAGGCTGCCCGGCTCGCTCGTAGCCATGTCGAGGGCTTCGAACAGGCCATTCGCGAGGCCATCTGAAGACGCGGTCCGAGTGGACGACTTCGCAGGTTCCTCTGGGGGCCGGCCGTCCGGGGCGTCGGTCAGCCGCTGGCATCAGGCGTGCCGGCGCAGGAACTGCGCAAGCTGCGGGTTCACCTGGCCAGGGTGGGTGAGGTTGGGGGTGTGGCCCGCGCCAGGCACTGTCAGAAGCTCGTCGGCGCCGGGAATCTTGCTCTGCAGCATCGCACCCAGCGCATGCGGGATGGGCTGGTCGGCCTCACCGTGCACCACGAACGTGGGCACGGTGATCTCACCCAGCCGGTCGGTGATGTCATCCACCCCCGTCAGCACGGTGACGGCATCGGCCAGCCGCTCGCGAGGCTGCGCCTTCCATCTCGCCAGCCACTCGTCATGGATCTCGGGCTTGCCCAGCAGCATGCCCAGCAGCACCGGTGCAACCGCCTCCGGCCCCGCAACCCGGAGACCCTCGGACATGCCCCGCATCTGCTCCAGCGCCTCCGGCGGCCAGGCAACGGATGCGGTGTCCACCAGCACCAGAGCGTTCACCCGCTCCGGAGCGCGCAGCGCGGCACGCATCGACAGGAAACCGCCCTGGGAATGGCCCACCAGCGTCGCCCGCTGAGCACCAAACGCGTCCAGCAGACCGATCAGGTCGTCAGCCGAGTCCCAGTAGCTGTAGATCCGGCCGTCATCCTCCGTCGCCCCGTGCAGACGCTCGTCCCATGTCACACACCGGAACTCACTGGACAGCGCCTCGACCTGCGGCGCCCACATGTCGTGATCCATGAGGTTGCCGTGGCTGAACACCACGACCGGGTCCTCACCACCACTGTCCTCGAAATACAGGCGCGCACCGTTCACCGTCGTCGCGTACGGCATGGTCATTCTCCTCCACTGCTGAAAGCGGCACCGCCTTGCGGCTCCTCCACACACCGCCTGGCTAAGGGCCAGCTGACATGCTTCAACAGTCACATGTCACAGCACACAGAACGAGGTACGACGATGACACCGCATGGTGAGAATTGGACTCCCCACGGACCGGCACACAGTGCGTTTCCGTACTGCGGTCTGCCTGTACCAGGAGTCGCTCGGCGCCTCCGCGGAGAGTCCTCGCCGTAGGGCCCGAACCGACCGGTGCGGTGTGCGGGGCCGCCCCGCAATCCGGCATTTACCGTGGGCCCGGTGTTCCGCCGCGGGCCGCACTCCGGAAGGCGATCGGGGCCTGACCGGTGCGCTGTTGGAAGAACTTGCCGAAGTTGGTGGCGCTGGAGAAGCCGAGCCGCGCGGCGATCCGGGTGGCGGGCTGGTCGCTGTGTGCGAGCAGTCGCTTCGCTTCCAGAACGACCCGGCGGTCGATGTATTCCTTCGCCCCGACACCAGCGGCGGCCAGAGTGGCGCGCGACAGGGTGCGAGGCGAGTAGCCGAGGGCCTGGGCGTAATCGTCCAGTCGGCGCGTGCGAGCGAAGTCGCGCTCGACCGCGTCCCGGAAGCGCACGTAGGTCTCGCCGGGCTCCTGGGCAGGGCTGCCGACGGGAGAGGTGAGGTGAGTGAGGCGCAGGACGAGGACGGCCAGCAGATGGCGCAGCACCGAGAGATGAACCTCCAGGGATTGCTGTCTCTGAGACCGGAACTCTGCCTCCAGATGCCCGGCAGCCTCGCGCAGGGCGTCGCTGTCCTCGGCCACCGGGATCTGGGCGACCGGTGCGTAGGGATCGTCCACGCGAGCGACGGCCGCCGTGGCCCGATCCAGGAAGCCGGGCTGGAACAGGATCAGCGTCCCCTCAGCCTGGCTCAGCTCGCCCCATTGATGCACCTGGCCGGGTCTGACCCACAGCCACGCTCCGGGCTTCAGGGCGTAACCAGTGAAGTCGACGGTGTGCCACAGGGAGCCGCTGGTGAGGGTGATCAGATGGTGGAAGTCCGGCCGCTGGGGGCGCATCAGACCGCTCTTGCCCATGCGGACACGGGCACGCTCGGCGAGCTCGGCCAGGGACATCACCTCCACTCCGGCGGGGGTGCCGGCCGGAGTCGAGAACCCGACCTGGGTGATCTCGCGCGAGGGCACGTGTCCGTTTCCTACCATGATTGATCCACGGTATACCCGACGGAGAGTTGATCTCCCTTCGTACATCGAGAGGGCGGACCTCAGGGGGACGACGCACCGGTGACGGAAAGAGGCAAGGGTGCCGACGACCGGAACATCGCCGGCGCTGACCTCAGGTTGGAGTGCGCTCGATGACGTTGCTGGTCTCGCGGGACCACTGCAGTGACCTCCCGGCCCTCTACGAGGGCCGGGCACCACTCGACGCCGCCTGAGCCGGCCGCAGGGTGATCACGGCTGCCGTCGCGACGCCATCGTCTGGCGCACGAGCGCATCCAGGGGGTCCGCCAATGTCGGCGAACCCCCTGGATGACATGTGCCGCGCCGCGAAGAAACAGGCAAAGCCGCCTCACGGATCAGTCGAGTCGGCCCGGGCCAGGACCGACCGGGCCGGCCAACCCTGGCTCAGCCGAACTGGCCCACCTGATAGTTGCCGGCCGGCTCCCTGACAATGATGTTGATCCGGTTGTAGCTGTTGATGATCGCGATGAGGGACGTCAGCGCAACGAGTTGGTCCTCGTCGAAGTGCTTGGCGGCGTTGGCCCAGGCCTCGTCGGTGACCCCACCGGCCGCGTCCGCGACGCGGGTACCCTGCTCGGTCAGTTCCAGCGCGGCGCGCTCGGCCTCCGTGAAGAGCGTCGCCTCCCTCCAGGCGGCGATCAGGTTGAGCCGCACCGAGGTCTCCCCGGTGTGGGCCGCCTCCTTGGTGTGCATGTCGGTGCAGAAACCGCAGCCGTTGATCTGGCTGGCACGGATCTCCACCAGATGCTGAATGGTGGCCGGCAACGTCGAGTCCGCCAATGCCTTGCTGGCCGAGTAGAGGTGCTTCACCACCTTGGCCCCGAGGGGATTGCCGTAGTAGTTGAGGCGCGAATCCATGGGATCTCCTACAATAACCGAGTCGCAGTGACACACCCTTGACCGGGCAGCCCGACAAGGTGTGACACCGAAAGCTCTGTGATGTGGGTTACCGCGGCAATGTCATCGCGCGCGTCACGATCCGCGACCCGATGACGCCGCATGTCGAGATCCGCGGACGGCAGTCAGCAGTGCATGACCAGCATGATGGCTGTGCCCAGGGCCATCGATCCGTGCCAGAAGTGGTTGCAGGGCCCGCACATGCTGGTGGAGACGTGCACGGTGCCCGAAGCTCCGCGCAGCGTGGGCATGTCGCGGGTCAGCGAACGAAGAGCGCACGCGAGGAGGTACAGCGCCAGTACTCCGGTGACCAGGTCGCCGCCCTTCGCCCCCGTGGAGTGACCGAGATGCGCGGTGTGATGCGCCGCCGAAGTGCCTTCCGCCAAGATCTCGTGCCCTGGGCCCGCCGTGAGGTACGTCATCCAGGCCATCGCGGCCATACCGGCCGCGTGTGGCAACCTCCGTGCGATGTCGACCAGTCCGGACTCCTGAGAACGTCTGAACGCGGTCAGCGGGAACCACAGTGTGGCGGCGGCGAAGAAGACTGTCTGCGGCAGCTCCGGCAGCATGTGCCCCCAGGTCCACGGCATTACCCTCATGGCCAGGGCCATGACCGTGTCCAGGAGGTGGTCCACTCGGCTGCGCCACCCGGAACTCCGTGCCAAAACGCCGTGGTGCAGCCCGTGCGCGCCCGCGGCCGCGAACAGCGTCGTCAGCATCCAGTGCACGACGTCAGCGGCGCTCATGCCTCTTCGCCCCCTCCCCCGGAGCGGACGAGCCCCGTTGCCATCCCGCTCCTACGAGCCGGGGGCAGGTCAATCCGTGGGCCGTGGGGCGCGCAGGTAGGCCCGCTTCTCCAGTTCCTCCTTGTCGACCAACGTGAGCATCGGCTGGCCCGGCGCGCACATCATGGTCACGACGAAGCGGGTGCGCGCGTCAGCCAGCGCGTTGCCGTCCTGGTAATGGATCACGTCACCGCCCGGCTCCCAGAAGGTGCCGCCGGCCTCGATCACGCGCTCGGGCTCGCCCTCCAGCTCGAAACGGACCGCGCCCTCGACGACGTACCCGAACGCCGGGCCCGAATGGCGGTGAGGCGGAGTTCCCGGATCTCCGGGCTCCCACTCGACCTCAATGGTCATCGCCGAGGCACCCTCGGGAACGGAGATCGGTGCGGCGTCCTGCAGCATCTTCGCCGCCGTCTTCCACCCCTCCGACCGTGGCTGCTCGACAGTCCCGTGAACTGCGTCATTTTTCGGCATCGTGTTGCACCTCCATGAGTCGAGCTCCTTGTCAGTGATGACCAAGTGCGCGGCGAATCCGTGACATCAGGGACGGCATCGGTGTCATCACATCCGGCGCGCATCGGACCTAGTTGTTGCTGACCATGAGGTTGTGTACAGCGCATCACTGGCAACACGCTCGACGTGAGGCAACGCCGGTCCCCGTTACCGGATGTCGTGGTCAGGGTGGGCCTGGTCGTACTGGTGCCGTGCCTCGGCGATAACGGCGCGATGGGCGAGGGACCAGTCGGCGAGTGCTTTGACCAGGTGGGTCAGGCTGGCCCCGGTCTCGGTCAGGCGGTAGTCGACCTGGGCTGGGACGGTCGGATACACGGTGCGCAGGACGAGTCCGTCGCGTTCCAGCCTGCGCACGGTGAGGGTGAGCATGCGTTGGGAGATGCCGTCGATAGCGCGTTGCAGTTCCCGGAAGCGGCGTGGCCCACCGGCGAGTTCGATGATCACGAAGACCGACCACTTGTCCCCGATGCGGTCCAGGACGTCGCGGATCCCGCAGTCCGGGTGCTCTTCGTGCCCGCAGGGGTCGAGGTCGGCGGGTGCGGTGGTTACCTCGGTGTGCGTGGGTGACATCGAACTGCCGCCTTGTGGCCGGTACTTGGGCGGATAAGGATCAAGCGTAGTTACCGAAGAGAACCACGACGGAAGACTGTGACTGACATGATCCTGGTGACCGGTGCGAACGGGCAGCTCGACTCAGCCACACTCGCGGCACTGCATTCCCGCGGTGCGTTCGCGACGGGCGGCAGCCGCGCCCCGAGCGACGGGATGCGGCGGCTCGATTTCGACGACCCCGCCGGCATCGACCTCACCGGTGTATCGACCCTGGTGTTGATCTCTGCCGGCTATGCCGAGGACGACCAGGTCATCGGGCGGCACGCGGCCGTCCTGGACGCTGCCGTGCGAGACGGCGTCCGGCATGTCGTCTACACGAGCCTGACCGGTGCCGGTGACCACCTTGCTTTCGCCCTGGCGCACCGTGCGACCGAACAGCTCGTGCGTGCCTGCGGCCTGCCGTGGACGATCCTGCGCAACGGCCTGTATGCCGAACTCTTCGGCGGTCTGCTGATGTGGGCCGACCATGGGGTGGAGGTCGCATTCGGCGACGGCGCCCTGGCCGCGGTCCCCCGTGCGGACCTCGCCGATGCTGCGGCGATCATCGCAGCGGATCCGGCACACCACAACGGGCGCACCTACGACCTGACCGGCACGCCGATCACCGCAGCGCAGGTCGCCGACCGGCTCGGCGTCCCGCACCGGACCATCGGCGTCGGCGAGTACCGAGGCAGGCCCCTCGACGAGATGCCTGAATTGCTGCCCTTCCAGCCGCCCATGCTCGTCTCGATCGCGACAGGCATCCGGCACGGCGAGAGGTACAACCGGATCCTGGCCGAGGGGTTGCTCTACGCCTGTACCTGGCTGTCCGAAGACCAACGCCGCGAAGCGCTTGCGGTCTGGAACATCCACTACAACTACCATCGGCCCCATGGCACAACCGAAGGTCAACCGCCGGCATCCCGGCTACGCGATGGGGTAACTAACGTCCTGGCCTCCTACAGCTAGGTGTGTTGTCCGGGGACGTTTGCGACATCTACCGCCGACCGCAGGAGGCCCTCGTGTCCCACCGTGAGCAGCCGAAGCCGTGCGAGAAGACGACGACGGGCAAATCGCCGCCGGTCGTGGGCGCGGACACGGACCTGGAGGTCCTCACCACGGCCGGTGGCGGACAGGACGCGGACACGATCGCAGCGAGCGCACTCGCGGTCCTCTGCGGGTTCGTGATGTTCGAGTCGGACATGGAGGTACTTCCGTTCGGTTTCCGTACGTGGTTGGCGGGGTGGGCCCGGCGGTCAGCGACGCCGCAGCGCCGGGTCCAGCAGGGCGGGAGGAGTGTCGTTCTTCTCGTGCGCGGCCAGATCGACACCGGGGGCGACGATGGCGTCGATGGCGTCGAGCACGTCGTCGGAGAGCGCGGTGTCGGCGGCGGCGAGCTGCGAGTGCAGGTGGTCCAGCGTGCGGGGCCCGATGAGCGCGCTGGTCACAGCGGGATGCGCGGTCGCGAAGCCGAGCGCGAGCTGAATCATGGTCAGGCCGGCCTCGTGGGCGACCTCGGCCAACTGCTCGACGGCATCGAGCCTGGCCCGGTTGGAGGGGATGGCGGTGTCGAAGCGTTGCGGCATGAACGTCGAGCGACTGGTGCTGATGTCCCGGCCCTCGCGGATCGCACCCGACAGCCAGCCCGAGGCCAACGGGCTCCACACCAGCACACCGAGCCCGTACTGCTCGGTCACGGGCAGCACGTGGGTCTCGATACCGCGCTGCAGGATCGAATAGCTGGGCTGTTCGGTGATGTAACGGCCCAAGTGGTGCTCGCGGGCGGACCACTGGGCTTGCACGATGCGGTACGCCGGGAAGGTCGAGGAACCGAAGTAACGGATCTTTCCCGCACGCTGCAGGTCGGTCAACGCCGACAGCGTCTCCTCATCGCTGGTACTCGGGTCCCACCGGTGGATCTGGTACAGGTCGACGTGATCGACACCGAGACGGCGCAGGCTGTTGTCCAGCTCGGTGACCAGCCAGCGGCGCGAACTGCCGCGATGGTTGCGCTCGTCGCCCATCGGCAGGCTCGCCTTCGTGGCCAGCACGATGTCGTCGCGGCGGCCGACGATGGACTTGCCGACCAGCTCTTCGGACTCGCCGCCGCTGTACGCGTCGGCGGTGTCGATGACGTTGATCCCTTCCTCGAGAGCGGCGTCGACGATAGCGGTGACCTCGTCCTGGGTGGTGCGTCCGATCTTGCCGAAGTTCATCGCGCCGAGCGCGAGGGAGCTGACCTGCACACCGGTGCGGCCCAAGGTGCGGTACTGCATGCCTGTGTACCTCCATTGCGGGTGAAAGCGTGGTGGCGATGCATGGCTTGGCTGTCGGGCCCCTGCTCTGACATCACGAGTAAACGGAACCACGTTCCGGAACGATACGGAACATGGTTCCGCTTGACAAGCGCGGCAGCGGAGGGAGCGGCGCGGTGAACGACACCGACGAGGACGCGTGGCGCGCAGTCCAGTCCACGCGGAAGGACGCCCGGCGCAACAAGGAGACTTTGCTCGACGCGGCCGCTGCGGTCTTCGTCACGTCAGGCGTGGAAGCGCCGGTACGTGACATCGCGGCCAAGGCCGGCGTCGGGCTGGGCACGATCTACCGCCACTTCCCGACTCGAGCAGATCTCATCGTCGCCGTCCACCGGCACCAGGCCGATGCCTGCCCTCGAGCCCCGCTCTGCCGGCGACCAGCCCGACGCCTCACGCCGCCCTCGGACGGCGGGTCGACCTTTTCGTCGATTTCTTGGTCACCAAGCACGGACTCGCAGCCGCGCCGCAGACCGACAACGCCGGCTTCGAAACGCTGCACGCTTACTTCCTCGACCGCCTCCTGCCGGTGTGCACCCAGCTCCTCGACGCGGCCGCCGCCCTCGGTGAGATCCGCTCCGACCCCAACGCCTACCAACTCATGCGCGGCATCGGAAACCTCTGCACAGGCGCCGACAAGGACTCCCCCTACGACGCACGTCGGCTGGTGGAGCTCCTCGTCGCAGGACTACGCAACCGCGCTGACTGTGGCACCCGTGAATGACAGCGCCCTCGCATGAACGGCCATCTGCGCGAGTTTTGCGAGAGACCCGGTTGGCGGTAGAACGTCACGACTGCCCGAACTGCGATGCGCCGGTCGGCAGCGCCTGCCAGACCCGGGGCGGCAAGACCGCCGCAGCACCGTCCTGCATGGCCTCCGCCGCGGCGCGGTCGACATCCGCGGTGCCCTCGGAGCAGTCCGCCCCGAGGTGGATCATCCCGTAGGCCTGGCGAGCTGCCCCCCACAGGACGCCGGTGTCGGTGAGCGCGCCCGCGAGGGGGGTTGCGCCCAGGTCCGACGGGGTGCGCGCCGTGTGCTCGCCGCGCGCCGGCGCCGTCACTTCGATTCCGTGCCGAATCAGCGCCTCAACGGTGGAGCGGCCGATGCAGCCCGAGCCGCCTGCGACAAGGACCCTCATCGACCTCACGGTCCATATCCCATAGCAGTGGGAGATCCGCTGCTCCCTCCGCCCTCGCGCCGTGCCGCGTCCAGCAGGCCGGTCGGCCGGTCCCTGTGTACCCACGCCGCAAATCAGCACCTGCTACGGCGTCTGCGGCCTGATCCCGCCGAACTGGGCACACCACGCTGTTCTGCTGAAGCCCGGTGACCCGACTCAAGAACGTCACCGACACGTTCGGCACATCTCTCAAGCGGCTGTTATCTGGCTCGCGGGGACCGCCGCCTCGGTCAGCGTGGTCGCTGTCCGTACGGCGCTGCTGATGGCGGCGTCGGGGTCGAGCCTGCACAGGTCGGTGAGGGTGAACAGGGCCTCCGCACTGACGACCACCGCGAGGTCGCGCTTGAGCTGGGCGAAGGCGTCCGGATCCGTCGCCGCCAGGGTGTCCTGCAAGGGCAGGAGCGCGTGGTCGATGAGGCCGAAGCGGATGCCGGGTCTCGTAGTCGCCGTCTCGGGTCGGGTGACGGTGGCGGCGATCATCGCGCGCACCGAGCCCTGCCGGGTGAGGATGCCGCGGAGCAGGAACTCACAGGCGAAGGCGACGCGTTCGACGGGGTCGCGGGATTCCTCGACCGGCCGGAGCGCGTCGGCGGGGGCGGGCCAGGCGCCGGCCAGCGCCTCGCCGATCAGTGACGGCAGGTCGGGGAAGTAGCGGTAGGCGGTGGCCTCGGAGACCAGAGCCGCACGAGCGATGGCGGGCATGGTCACTTCGGCGCCCGTGCCGATGAGCTCGCGGGCGGCCTCGACGATCGCCGTGCGCGTGCGCTTCTTCTGGTTGCTGCGGCCGGTGTCCGTCGATGTCGTCGCCATGGGTACGTCACGCCTCCTCTTTCCTGCTCATCCCTACGGGTCCGTCATCCCCATGATACCGGTGCCCTCTCTTTGTGAGAGTGTACTTGCATGACGAGGGCGATCCATCTACTCTCCTGAGAGCGCACTCTCACAAAGAGGGTTGCGAAGGGGAGCGGGAGGGGAAAGCAATGAACGAGGTTTCCGTGGTCGGCCCGGACGGCGGCGAGACGATCCGCCTCGGCTCGACCCAGATGCGCATCCTGGAGGACGGAAGCACCACCGGACACCGGATCGGGGTCGGCGAGATCACCCTCGCTCCGCACACCCAGGGCCCGCCGCAGCATCGGCACGCCCAGCACGACGAGGGCTTCTACGTGGTCTCCGGCACTGTGCACTTCACCGTCGGGGAGACCACCCACGTCGCCCCGGCCGGGTCGCTCGCGATGATCCCGCCCGGCGCCCCGCACACCTTCGCCAACCTCGGCGACGAGCCGGCGGTGATGCTCAACACCTTCACGCCCGATCTGTACGTGCAGTATTTCCGCGATCTGCGGGACATGATCGCCGGCGGCCAGGAGCTGGACCCCGAGTCAACGGTCAAGATCATGAGCCGCTACGCCACCGTTCCCGCCACCCACTTCGCCTGACCGCCGGGGCTCCGGCCTCGCGACCCCCTTATCTCCCCCACCACTTGAGGACATCCATGACCAGCACCGTCCACACCCTCTCCCTCCCTTCCGGCGATCTCGACCTCACCATCGACGACCAGGGCCAGGGCCACCCCTTCCTGCTGCTGCACGGCGGCGGCGGTCCGCAGACAGTGGCACCATTCGCCGGGCTGCTCGCCGACCAGCGGCCTGCCAGGGTCATCGCCCCCGTCCACCCCGGCTTCGGCGGCACCACCCGGCCCGACTGGCTGACCGACGTCCCCGGCCTTGCCCGGGTCTACGCGCGGCTGCTGGAGGACCTCGGCCTCACGAACGTCGCAGTCGTCGGCAACTCCATAGGCGGCTGGATCGCCGCCGAACTGGCCCTGCTCGCCAGCGACCGCATCAGCAGCGTGACCCTCGCCAACGCCGCCGGCATCCACGTGCCCGGCCACCCCATCGCCGACATCTCCTCGATCACCCCCGCCGAACTCTCGCGGCTCGCCTTCCATGACCCTGCGAAGTTCGCCGTCGACCCGGCCACCCTCCCCGAGGCGGCCCGCGCGGTCATGGCGGCGAACCGCGCCACCCTGCAGGTCTACGCCGGGCCGCACGACATGGCCGACCCCGGCCTGCGCGAGCGGCTGGCCAAGGTCACGCACCCGGTCCTCGTCGTGTGGGGCGAAAGCGACCAGGTCATCGACGTCGACTACGGACGCGCCTACGCGACAGCGATCCCGCTGGCCCGGTTCGAACTCCTGCACCGGACCGGACACATGCCCCAGCTCGAGACTCCTGAGCAACTCCTCTCCGTGGTCTGGGACTTCGCCGACGCCTACGCCACCAGCCGGCCCAACCACTAGTCCGCAAGGAGCCGTCGGTGCCCGAACTCGCCTTCGGACGGCGACCGCTGGTGCCGGCCGTCTGTTCCCTGAGCGTTCTGCTGGTCAGCCTCGACACCACCGTCCTCAACGTCGCCCTGCCGTCGATACGGCAGGACCTGAACTCCTCAGTTTCCGGGCTGCAGTGGACGCTGGACGCGTACACCATCGTGCTGGCCTCGCTGCTGACCCTGGCCGGCTCCACAGCCGACCGGGTCGGGCGGCGACGGATCTTCCAGCTCGGCCTGGTGCTGTTCACCGGCGCCTCGGCGCTGTGCAGCCTGGCACCGACCACGGGGTGGCTCGTGACCTTCCGCATGGTGCAGGCCGTCGGCGGCTCCATGCTCACCCCAGTCGCCATGGCCATCCTCACCAACACGTTCCCGGAGCCCCGGGAGCGGGCGCGGGCGATCGGGGTGTGGGGCGGTGTCGTCGGGGTCAGCATGGCGGTCGGGCCGGTTCTCGGCGGCCTGCTGGTGCAGTCGGCCGGGTGGCGGTCGGTGTTCTGGCTCAACGTACCGATCGGCTCGGTGGCCCTGGTCCTCACCGCGCTGTACGTCCCGGAGTCCCGCGCGACCCGGGCGCGCCGACCGGACCCGGTGGGACAACTACTGGTGATGGCCCTGCTCGGCGCGTTGACGTACGCCCTCATCGAGGCCCCCGGGGAGGGCTGGACCGCGCCGCTGATCGTGGCCTGCCTGATCACCGCGGCGGGCGCCCTGGTCGGGCTCGTACCGTACGAGAATCGCCGCACCGAACCACTGATCGACCCGCGGCTCTTCCGCAGCGCGTCCTTCAGCGGGGCCACCCTGACCGCGGTCTTCGCGTTCGCCGCACTCGGCGGTTTCCTGTTCGCCAACGCCATCTATCTGCAGGGAGAGTTGGGGCTGAGCCCGCTGGAGGCCGGGCTGCGGATGATACCGATGGCGGTGCTGTCCCTGGTGTGCCCGCCGCTGTCCGGGCGGATCGTGGGCAGCCGCGGCCCGCGCGTCCCGCTGCTGCTCGCGGGGGCGGGCATCACCGCCAGCGGTGGGCTGGCCGTGCTCGTCACCCGCTCACCACACCCCTCATACGTTTTGCTGGCCCTGACCTACGCACTGTTCGGCCTGGGTTTCGGCTTCGTCAACGCGCCGATCACCGCCACGGCGGTGGCCGGTCTGCCGCGCGACCAGGCGGGAGTGGCCGCCTCACTCGCCGCGACCAGCCGACAGGTCGGCTCCTCGATCGGCATCGCGGTGATCGGCGCCGCGGTCGCCGCCGGAGCGCGGCCGGCAGCCTGGTGGATCATCGCCGGCTGCGGCTGGGCCGTCCTGGCCCTGAGCACCACGACCGCCACCCGCCGGCCCCCCGTCAGCGCCGGACCTACGCACGCCCACACCACCTCCGAGCAGCCCCACCTCAGACCGGACGCGAGCTGACCGAGTGTGATCCCGCCGCCGGGCCTAGAGCGTGGTCGACCCCGCGGCCGACGCAGCGTGGAGATTCGAGCGGCGGCTCGCCGAGGGGGTGCCTGCTCGGCGCTCGTTGCTTGTGCGTCGGTGCAGTTCGCCGCTCAGTTCCCCACCGGCATGGTCGAGCGGGCGTACTCAATAGGCGTCCGGCCGTAGTGCTTCTTGAAGGCCCGGATGAAGTGGCTGCTGTCCGCGAACTGCCAGTGGGCGGCGAGCTCGGAGACGCTCAGCCGGCCGGAGGGCGCGGTGAGGGCGAGTCGGGCCTCTTCCAGCCGTCGCCGGCGGATGTAGGCGCTCACCGACTCTCCTGCCGCGGCGAACGCCCGCTGCAGGTTGCGTACGGAGACGTTGAGTTCACGGGCCAGCATCGTCCCGGACAGCTCGGGGTCGGCAAGGTGGCTGTCCGCGAGGTCCTTTGCGGCCTGTGCGAGCGCGGGAGCCAACCGGGGTTCCGCGTCGTCGACCCGCTGCCTCGCCACCGCCTTGGCCAGCTCGATGAGTGTGCTGTGGGCGGCATGCACTCCCGCCGACCCGAGGTCGGCGACAGTTTCGTAGATCATGTTCGAGTGGGCCACCAGCAGGCGCACCTCGGCCGAGACCGCCGACCCGGTGATGCTCTGCCGTTCCCCGAGCAGTGGTTTGAGCATGGCGGCCGGCAGGACGAGGACCTTCGCCGTCGTGTCCGGGGGTGTCTCGAAGTGAAGGGGCCGTCCGATGTGGCGGAGCAGGAACTGCCCGGCCGACACGGTCTGTTCGCTGCGGGCGAGCTGCGCCCTCAACGTCCAGGAGCCGCGCTGCACGACGTACATCCGTACCTGGTCCTCGACGCCGTTGAGGGGCCCCTCGGTCCGGATGGGCGACGCGCCGTGGAGATCGGTGATAGCCACGTCCCCCACCTTGGTGGCGCGGCTCTTGACCCGGAAATCACGGGTCGTGGCCGGGCTGAAGGTCGGCAGCGGGAAGCCGTCGCCGATCTCCGTCTCCCAGCCGCTGCGGAAGAGGTCGAACGGTCGCGGCGCGGTGTCCGGGAGTGCGCAATCCCCGGAGGACGCCCCGCCTGACCCGTCGGCGTTACCTCCCGTGCTGTTCATCGACGGTCACCCCTCCGCGTTCGTCGCTCCGGCGCCGCCTGGCGCAGATGTTCTGTCCGGATGGCGCCGAGGTTCAAGCCTGTGCTGTGCCGATCTTCCTAGGCTTCGAAGGCAGGGACAACCCCCAGTCAGGCCCGGGGTAAACGCAGGAGGAGACGCTTGTGCGCCAACACAATTCCGCCCCGGCGGCCGTCATCACGGGGTGCCGGTACCAGCATCGGAGCCGCGACCGCGCTCCGGCTCGCTGTCGACAGGTACACCCTGGTGCTCGTCGGACACACTGAGCCGCCCCTCCAACAGATCACCCAGGAGGGCCCGGAGGGTGCGGAGATGCATCCCTGAGCTGCGGACGTCCGGGGCGCTCGGCTACCTGACCAAGGCCGCCACCGGCGCCCCCGACGGCCTCTTTCGCCGGACGCCCCGAGCGCCCGCGAGGCCGATGTCCTGAGCCTGATCGCCGCGGGCCACGCCAACCGCGAGACCGCCTGACTGCTCGGCGAGAGCTAAGAAAGCGACCTCACAGGAGGAGCCATGTTCATCGCCCACTACCTGGTCGGCTGGCTGGGTGTCTCGACCGGGATGGTCATAGCCTCCCTGCTGCTCCTGCGTAGGGGCGGCAAGGCCCTCCGGGGCCGCCGCATGCAGCGGTCCGGCATCGAGGCGTCCCGCTCCGAATAGGGGCCAAGGCGAAACCGCAGCGGCCGCCGGCATGCCCGTTACGGGAAGACAGACCTGGTCGGCACACGACCTGTCGGAACCATACCGAGAGAGGCGGTACGGCATGAACGAGCAAGCATCGAATACAGAGCGCATGCCGTTCTTCGTCGAGCAGGTGCAGGAGAAGGGGCGGCTCGGGCTGATTGACGAGCTCGTGCGTTCCGATTTCCGAAATCACACGGCGGAGCCGGGACAGAGGGCGGACCGGGAGGGGGTGCGTGAGACCGTGGTGGCCATGCACGAGGCGTTCTCGGGACTGCGCGTCGAGGTCCTGCACTGCGTCTGCGACGGAGACCTGGTGGCCACCCACAAGGTGTTCCGAGGGCGGCACACGGGCGCGTGGTTCGGTGTCCCGCCCTCAGGCAACCCGGTCGAGTTCAGAGTGGGTTAAGGCGCTCTCCGTCGGAGACGCGAACACACGCGCCCATGGCGCACTGGGAGTCCGCCTCTGAGTGGCTGACACCACGCACATGGCGCGCCGGGGGGCTGAGGGCCGACCGCTATTCGCGAACGTTCGAATCTATTCGCCCGCTGAAACGCGGCTGACAACACCACTTGGTACACGAGGAGTTGAAGTTTTCGATGGCTGAGGAAAAGTTCACGGGCAAGGTCGTCATTGTCACCGGCGGTGGATCGGGCATAGGCGCGGCTACCGCTCACCGCTTCGCCGCCGAGGGCGCCACGGTGGTGATCATCGGCCGGACGCAGGCGAAGCTGGACACAGTGGTGTCCGAGGCGCCAGCGGGCTCGACACTGACCGCCCGGGTCGGCGACGTCTCGAACGAGGAGGAGATCACAAGGCTGGTGGACACCGTGGCCCATGACCACGGCCGGTTGGACACTTTGGTCAACAATGCTGCGACGTGCGAGCCGCTGGGCTCCGTATCCGACATCGATACGACGGGCTGGCGACGCGTCATGGCCACCGATCTCGACGGAGTCTTCTTCGCCTCCAGGGCCGCACTTCCGCATCTGCGTGCCGTGGGCGGCAGCATCGTCAATGTCGGATCCGCATCCGGGCTCGGCGGTGATTGGGGCCTGGCCGCCTACGACGCCGCCAAGGGCGCGGTGACCAACCTGACCAGCGCGATGGCGCTCGACCACGGCGCGGAAGGCGTGCGGGTGAACGCCGTCCATCCCAGCATGATCTCCACCGACATGACTGCGGGATTCCTGCAGAACGATGAGATCGTCGCCGCCGCGCTCAACCGGGTACCGATGCAACGCTTCGGCGAGCCTGCCGAGGCGGCTTCCGTCATCACGTTTCTGGCCAGTCAGGCCGCGAGTTTCGTGAACGGGGCTCACATCCGCGTCGACGGTGGCCTCGGCGCCTCGAACGGCAATCCTCACATCGCGTAACACCGCGACCTGCGAGGCCGATCACCGCAGTCGTCGGCGCAGGCGCCGGGCAGGGCTGATCCCACGTCCCGGGCGAAGGTGAGCATGTAGTCGTCGATGAGGCGCGGCAGGTGCGCTGTCGGCGATGGAGGATGCGCTGATTGCGGGAATCGGTGTGCGAGTCGAGTGAGTCACGGAGTCGTTCGGGCAGCTCGTGGTGGGACCGGGTCAGCGTCTGCCCTTCGATCCGATACGCGGAGCTTCCCCGCTGCCGCAGCACGGGGCCAGAACTGCTCCATCCCAGTAATCCGATTCAGCCGATTTCATCCAGAGCGCTCATGTAGTCGCGTAGCCAATCGGTGTGGCCGCCGATGCCCCAATCGTCGTGGTCGAGTTCGTTGATCGTCACCCAGACTCGACGAAGGTTCTCGGGAGTGCGCTCGCTGTTCTCGATCCTCATGATGATCTCGGTGAAGTCGCGGATGATGCCCTGCTTGTCCTGGACGCCGAGGCGTCCGCTCAGGATACGCACCTCGATGAAGTAAAACGGCTTCTCGTGATCCGGGCTGCCGCCGCTGTAGTCGGCGTCGGCAGCGACCTCGTAGACCCAGCCCTTCATAATCTTGCGGGCCGCAGGCATCTCGGGCACCTTTTCCCAGAACATGAGCGCGTCTGTCAGGCGGGCCATGGCCTCATGGCGCTGCTCGGTGGTGAGTGCGCCTTCTCGCACGGTCATGTTGATAAACGGCATGACAGCCTCCTCAGACATCGTGCAGTACCTTCAGCAGGCCCTGGTCGCGCCAGCGCTGGACGCTACTTTGTGAATTGGGTGGCGCGCTCGGTGAGGATCTCCTCAACGGTCCGTTGCTCGCGGCCGAGCAGTTCCTTCAAGGTGGTGGTGACCGCTTGGAGCGCGCCGACGTCGTGTGCGAGAGTCCCGAAGCGGCGAGATGGTCCTCGATCCCGGCGTGCTGCCGTCCCGATCAGATTTGCGCTCTGCCGCCATCAACGAACAGTTCGATTCCCGTGACGAAGCTGGAGTCATCTGACGCCAGAAAAAGCGCCGCCTTGGCAACTTCGTCGGGCTTCCCCATGCGGCCCATCGGAATAGTGGACGCAATCTTCGCGATGGCGTCTTGAGGTTGCATCGCAATAAGTGGCGTTTCGATCGGGCCAGGGCTGAGGACGTTGGAGCGGATACGGCGATCCTTCAGTTCCACGGTCCACCCTCGAACGAAACTCCGGATGGCGGCCTTGCTCGCGCCGTAGACCGAGAACGCTGGAGTCCCCTTGACGCTCGCAACGGAGCCCGTGAGAATGATAGACGCGCCTTCGTTCAATAGCGGTAGGGCCTTTTGTACCGTGAAGAACGCCCCCTTCACATTGATGTTGAAAATCTTGTCGAAATGCTTTTCCGCGGCGTCTTCCAGCGAAGCGAACTCACCTAGACCGGCGTTGGCAATAACGATATCGATCCGCCCCATCGCCTTGACGGTCTCGTAGAGGCGATCCAGGTCGGCCAGTTCGGCGACGTCACCCTGAACGCCGGATACGGTGCCTCCGATCTCCTTCACGGCGTCATCTAGTTGTTTCTGGCGGCGGCCGGTGATGAAGACATAGGCACCCTCTTCGACGAAGAGCTTTGCTGTTGCCAGCCCGATCCCCGCGGTGCCGCCGGTGATGACCGCCACTTTTCCCTGCAACTTACCCATGGTCAATACTCCCGATAGTTGTACATGCAGTTGATCGGAGGGCCCGGTTTATCCCGGGTGTCGCACATCCCAGTTTCGGAGAGTTCAGCTGGAGCCGCTGCAGCCGCGCCCAATAGCGAATAGAATCACCAATCCGAGATTCCGTACCAAGTCCTGGTACCCGGTCATAAGATCGCGTTACACGCTTTATGGGGGCATTTCTGCACTCACCGACTGCATGGACGCCCGTGGACGGTCTCTACAACCTGTGCCAGCTGGGACCTCAGCATTGGACGGCCTCCGCCCATCGCCGGGCGAGGTACTCGGGCCGGAGATCCCGCACCACCCGTCCAGACCGTGGGCTTCCACAACCTCGCGGTGGCCGGCCTCCAGGCGCCCCACGAGCGCACCCGGTGTCGGACGCCTGCTCTGGGACTCGGAGTTCGAAGCCGAGATCCAAACGCTACGTCACTGGGGGCACACTCACACGGAGATTGGCACGACCCCGACCGAAGCGGCGCTCCAACCCTCGGACCAGCCACCGCTCCTCCCCTACCGCGGACCGCGTATGTGGCAGAAGGGGGTGTTGGCCCTGGCCTGCATCGTCCTCGGCTACGAGATCCTCCTGTCAGTTCTGGTCGGAGCTCTGTTCCTCACCGCCGCTCAGTGCGAAGTCCTCAGTGACCACGACCCAAAAAGGTCGTTCCGTTCACGACGGCGAGGCCGGTCCCGGACAGGAGGTCGTCCCGCGCCGTCGTAGCGCACGGCGTTCGCCTTCCGTCGTTCCACCCCAGATCCCTTCCACCTGTCCCGTCCGCACGGCCCAGCCGAGGCACTGCTCCACGACAGGACAACGGCCGCACACGGCCTTGGCCTCATCGATCTGTCGAAGCGTCAGTCCACTGTTTGATATGGGGAAGAACAGATCGGGGTCTGCACGTAGGCATTCCGCCCGCTCTCGCCAATGCATGGCATGGTCACCTCGTTCGGCAGTGATGGGAAAGAAGTGCGGAGTCTTCATATAAGACGGAGCAACCGGCGCATGTGTGACAAGCGGCCGGATTCCGCGTCGAACACGCTGATGGCACGCCGCTGAACAACGGCGCGGGCGGCGCGTCGGGCGATGTCACAAGGTCCGCGAGTTCCCGGTCTGACGGATTGAGCCGACGTCGACGGCGTTGATACGTGCGGGACCGTGCGAGAGGGAGGATGCCGTATGGACCGGGCGGATGCGGTGCCGATCGCGGAGTTGTGGGAGGAGCGTCGGTTTCTGCTGGATGTCACCTACTGGATGCTGGGCAGCCTGGTCGCGGCGGAGAGTGTCGTCCATGAGACATACCGACGGTGGTACGAGCTGTCCGATGCGGGACGGCGGCAGATCGCCGTTCCCCGGTCATGGCTGGCGAGGACCGCGGGCCGGATCCGTCTGGGCCGGCTCACGCTGCCCGGCCGGGGGGCGGCCGGGCACGAGGAGGACTACCGGACGCGGCCGACGGACGTGGCGGAGGAGGCCGGCCGGGTCGTGCTGAATGCGCTGAAGTCGCTGTCGCCGGCTGAACGGGCGGCGTTCGTGCTCGGCGCCTTCGGGACGGCCCCGGCACGGTCGCCGACATCATGGGCCGCGCGGAGCCGGAAGTCGCCGAGCTCACCGACCGGGCCAGGCAGTGGCCGCGAGTGCGGCGTGCGCAGCCCACGACACCGCGACAGCACGATGTCGTCGCCCGTGCGGTGTTCCGGGCATGCGTCGCCCAGGACGGTGAACTGCTCGCGTCGCTGTTGTGGTCGGACGTCACGGCGTACTTCGACGGTCGCGGCAAGGTGCGGGCACTGACCAGGCCGACGCACGGAAGTCGGCCAGTCGCCGACAGTCTGCTGACACTCCTGGCCCGCCGCCCACGCACCGGCCTGACCACCCGCTCCGTCAACGGTCGTACCGGCCTGGTCGCCCGCTACGACCACCAGGTCGCCGCCGTCATCAGCCTCGACGTCATCGACGAGCACGTCGCCCAGGTCTGGGTCCCTTCAACCCCGACAAGCTGCGTTCCTGGAATCAGCTCCACACAGACGGCGGCCCGGGCTCGGACTGGAGCCGGGGCCTGTGACTGCGGCGGAAATCGTCACACTGTTGCAGTCACACACCGCCCGGCACAGGGCCGGAGGCAGTCGCGAAGCGGGAACGCGAGTCGAGGAACGCGGCGATCTTGCTCGGACTCATCACCCACATCATCTGGTAGATGCCATCCTTCGAGGCGGCTACGGTCATGAAAGCGAGGGGGCGGCCATCCTGGCTGATCACCGCTCCCGTGCCGCCGTTGGCGTCGACCAGCCTGCCCTCCGCTCCCCGCCAGTACCGCCCAAAGGCCGAGAGCCTGGCCACACGGGCACGACCCAGCACCGGTACGCGAGCGCAGCCCCGCACGCCGTTGCCATCGGCCACACTCACGCAATCAGGGGTGAGAAGGGCCTCCAGCGCCGCCACATCCCCCGTTTGAGCTGCTGAGACGAAGGCATCGAGGAGACGTCGGTGCTCGGCCGCGTCCACGCTCTCCCTCTGCTCGTCCAGCAGATGCCGGCGAGCACGGCTCACGATCTTCCGCACATTGACGAGGCTGAGTTCGAGGATTCCGGCGATCTCGGCGTAGGAATAGTCGAACGCCTCGCGCAGGACGTATGCGGCGCGCTCGGTGGGGGTCAGCTTCTCCAGCACCAGCAGCAGAGCCAGCTCCAGGGCCTCCGCGCGCTGCGCGCCCACCTCCGGGTCGGAGCTCGTGTCGATGGGCTCCGGCAGCCAGGGTCCGACGTAGGTCTCCCGACGCACGCGCGCCGACTGCGCGACATTGATCGCCAAGCGGGTCGTGGTGCTCGACAGGAAGGCCGCCGGGTTGGCCACCACCGAGCGGTCGGTCCTCTGCCAACGCAGCCACACCTCCTGGACCACGTCCTCGGCCTCGACCACGCTGCCGAGCATGCGGTAGGCGATCCCGAAGAGACGCCTCCGGTGCTGCACGAAGACAGAAACAGCCTCGTCAAGGTCGTGGCGTGTCGTGGGGGACTGTTCGAGGTACATGATCCTTTGGCCTCCGTTGCTTCGCTGCGTCTACTCCATTGACCGGGACCGCCTCTTGTCCGTGACAGAACGGGGACCACAGCGTCGCCGAAACCTGGAAGCTACAGACCGATGGTGCTCATACGGCCGTCTCCTCACCCGCCCGGCCGGCGCTGAGGCCCTGCGCCTCGCCGCTCGTGACGAAGGCGTCCCGCGGGTGCTGTACAGAGGCCAGGGAGACCAGATCCCGGCCGAACAGGGCAGCGGTGAGCCAGGCGCCCAGAACGCGGATCTTGCGCTCCGAGGTCTCGCTGTCGGTGCCCACGCGAAGATCGGAGCGGGCCATGATCAGGCCACGCTCGTCGACCGGCCGATCCATGCGGTTGTGCACGACCGGGTTCGAGGCGTTGCCGGCGGTCCACACGATCAGCGCGGGACCCCGGCTCCGCCCCCCTCTCCGGCCCGCGACTCAGTCAGCGGAAGGCCGCGGGGCACGCAGGTGCGCCCGTTGCTCCAGCTCCTCCTCGTCGACCAGCGTCAGCATCGGCTGGCCCGGTGCACACAGCATCGTCACCACGAACCTGGTCGGAGCATCCGACAGAGCATTGCCGTTCTGATAGTGGATCACGTCACCGCCCGGCTCGAACAACGGCTCGCCCGCCTTGATCACACGCTCCGGCTCCCCCTCGAGCTCGAACCGCACCGCACCCTCGATCACGTAGCCGAAACACGGCCCCGAGTGCCGATGCGGAGGAGTCCCGGGGTGACCGGGAGGCCACTCGACCACAACGGTCATCCCCGAGGCACCCTCCGGAATGAACGGCGGCGTCACATCCGCCAGCATCCTGGGCCCGACCCCGTCCGAGCCCCCGTGGCCGTGGGCTCCGCCCACTGAATCCCTCTCCAACACCGTGGCACACCTCCGTCACCGTGCCCGGAACACACGACCATGTCCGGACGCACACAACCTGCTTCACAGTGAAGACAGGGCACGCCCCACATCTGTGACACCCCATGCGCAGTGTCAGCCCGGGTCGGCGGCAGCGGCGCCCGGCCGGCGAGCGGGACGCCGTAACCGCTCATGTCAGGCCGACGCCGTGACCGCCCGGCCGAAGTGCCGACCGAAGAACCGCACCGCGCTGTCGGCCTCGAACCTGGGCAGCTCCTTGTGCCTGCCCGCGTTGGCGTGCAACGTCTTCTCCTTCGAGGCGAAGGCGTCGAACAGCGCGAGACCGGCCTCGCGCGGGATGTGCTCGTCGTCCCACTGCATGTCGAACTCGATCGGGATGGTGATCTGCTTCGCCGTCTCCGCCAAAGCATCGGGCCAGTGGAGACCGAGGACCGCGGCGGTGATCCTGGAATCAGCCGCCACGAACGGCACCCCGATCGCGGTGCCCATGTTCAGACCGAAATAGCCGACCGGACCGTCGGCGCCGATCTCCGGCAGTTCCTGGAGGGCATCCAGGGTCGCCTGCCACTCGGGCACGGCGCGCTCCGCCAGGTGGGCGTTGTAGCGGACGACGATCGGGCCTTCCGGCTCGCCCGCCTCCCTCGCCTTGAACAGAGCGGCAATCTCCTGCTCGTCGTACGCCGTGCGCGGCCGATCGCCGTGACCGGGCGCATCGACGACGGCGACGTGCAAACCGCAGCCGGTGACGAGGCGTTGTGGCCCTCACGGCACACCCAGCCATCCCTCGGTGAGTGGACATGGAGGCCGCACGCACACATGCCGAGATGGAGAACGGTGATCACTGGCGCAGTTCGTGACGGGTGTGCTTTGCTGATTGCATGACCGTGCTCGTCAGCCGCCGCCACGTCGACTACGTGCGCGTCACGACCACGGCCTGTTCCGCCGGGCGCTGACGCCGCGCTCCCCGGCATCCTGCCACCGCCCCGCGGTCCTGCGGGCCCCGCACCTGCCACCGTCGTCCTGATCGAGACAGAACAGGGCTGTGGCTTCGCCGTCCATGAGCTGACGGCATGACAGGCCTCGCGCACTTCACCCGTCGATGAAAGGCACCGAGCATGTCTCCTCCCACCTCGGACACCGCCGTGGCCGTCCATCCGCTGCTCGCCGATCGCTGGAGTCCTCGCTCGTTCGACGCGACCCACACGATCAGCGACGAGCAGTTCCTCTCACTGCTGGAGGCGGCCCGCTGGGCTCCCTCCGCCCGCAACACACAGCCGTGGCGCTTCCTGGTCGGCCGGCGCGACGAAACGGCGTACCGGCGGATCCTCTCCACTCTGGTCCCTGGCAACCGGCTCTGGGCGGCGCACAGTTCGTTGCTGATCGCGGCGGTGGCCGAGGAGCGCCTCGCGGACGGCACGCCACGTCACGGCGCCGCATACGACACCGGTCTCGCGGTGGCCCAACTGGTCGTACAGGCACACGCCCTGGGGCTGCACGCCCACCAGATGGGCGGCTTTGACCCCGCACAGCTGCGTACGTCACTGGGCATCCCGGAGGGCTACCAGCCGCTTTCCGTCACCGCGGTGGGGGCCCTGGCCCCGGCGGATCTGCTGCCCCGGGAACTGCGCGACCGCGAGACCGCCTCCCGCGGGCGACGTCCCCTGGCGGAGAGCTTCTTCGCGGCGGGTTGGGGCACTCCGCTTCCGGTCCGGCACAACGGTTGAGAGGGAAGGGGAGCGCCACATGCGGGCATACGGATTCAAGTCGAACGGCGGCACCGAGGTCCTGGAGGAGATCCGGGTGCCCACACCCGCGCCCGGTCCGGGCCAGGTGTTGATCGAGGTCGCATACGCCGGGGTGAACTTCGCGGAGGTGCAGCACCGGCGGGGTGAGTTCGGCGAGCCCGACGGTCCCGGCGGCTACGACGTTCCGGGGCTGGAGGTCTCGGGAACCGTCGTCGCGCTCGGCAGCGGGGCGCCTGGGCCGCCGGTCGGCGAGCAGGTCGCCGCCTACCTGCCGGCTTTCGGAGGCTATGCCGAGTTCGCCGTGGCCGACGCGGACTTCGTCCGGCCGGTGCGCGGCCTCCCGTTGGCATCCGCGGCGGGAGTGCCCTGCGTGTATCCGACGGCCTACGGGGTGCTGGCGGACGCGGGACGGATCCGCGACGGCGAGACCGTCTTGATCCACGCCGCAGCCGGCGGAGTAGGCTCGGCCGCGGCGCGAATCGCACGTACGCTCGGCGCGAGCCGAGTCTTCGGCACCGTGGGATCCCTGGAGAAAGCAGAGCAGGCCGCCGCCCTGGGCTACGACGCGCTGTTCATCCGTGAAGGCTTCGCGGACGCGGTCCAGGAGGCCACCGCGGGTCGCGGGGTGGACCTGGTGCTGGATCCGGTCGGCGGACCGGTGCGGCGGGCGAGTCTCCAGGCACTTTCCCCTTTCGGTCGGGTCGTCGTCTACGGGGACCTCGGACGCCACGCGGACTGGACCGCCGACGTGTGGGACCTGTGGAAGAACAGCCGCGCCATCGCCGGATACAACATCGGTGACGTAGCCCGCCGCTCCGCTGCCACGATCGGCGACCACCTGTCCAGGGCCCTGTCCGCACTCGCCTCCGGAGCGCTTCCCCACGACCGTCCCGCCGTCGTCCCGTGGGCGGAGGTCGCGCAGGTCCACGGACGCTTCGAGGCCGGAGACACCGACGGGAAGACGGTGCTCGACATCGCAGGACGAGGCGCCGTGTGAGCGACATCGGCCGTCGCACCGGACAACCGGCGACCATCCCCTGCACATCGGTGGCGCCGATCGCCAACCGGACGTCCTGTAGCCACCGCCCGGCTGTACCTCGGCAGGTGTGGGCCGCATCGAATGCCCTTGACACTCGCAGGGGCGGACGACGTACGTTGAACTCGCAAGTCCCGGACGGGTGGAGGCCTTCGATGCACGTACCTGGCGCGGCGCCGCACGGTGCGTGCACTGGTGCGCGGCTGATCACCCGGCGGCATGTCGACTACTGCCGCACCTCGTCCGCCGTCTGTCCTTCCGTACACGTCTGACCCTGCCGGCCCGGTCCCGCCGGCCGTCGTGTCGCAGCCTTGTGGCCGCGAGTCCTCGTGTTCTCGGAAGGAACGCCCATGTCCGGCCCCGCTCTGCACCTCGCCGTCGAGATCGACGGCGAGGGCGCCCACCCCGCGGCCTGGCGCCGCGCCGCCCACTCCCCCGACCAGTTGCTCACCCCCCGGCGTGTGGCCCGGGTCGCCGCCGTCGCCGAGAACGCCGGCTTCACCCTGATCACCCTGGATGACGGCGTGCTGCCGCCCGGAGCCCCACCGGACCCCGTGGGCCGTATCGGCGCGGTGGAACGTGCGGCCTTCGTCGCGGCGTCCACGAGCACCATCGGGATCGCCCCCGTCATTCCGGTCACCTACGCCGAACCCTTCCACGTCTCCAGCCAGTTGGCGTCCCTGGACCACATCTCCGTCGGCCGCGCCGGATGGGTGGTGACGGAGGAGAACCGTCCTGATGCGGCCCGCGTCTGGGGGCGCCCCCTGGTCGCCGACGCCACCGCGCGGGCCAGGGAGTCCCGCGACGGCGTGGAGGTGGTGCGCGCCCTGTGGGACTCCTGGGAGGACGACGCGGTCATCCGGTCCGTGGCCACCAGCCGCTACCTCGACCGCGAACGACTCCACTTCATCGACTTCACCGGGGAGACCTACGCCGTCAAGGGACCGGCGATCGTGCCGCGCCCGCCCCAGGGGCAGCTCGTCGTCCTGGGCCGACCGGACCGGGTTCCCGCCGCGCAGCTCGACGTCGCTCTCGTCGAGGGCCGCGACCTCACGGCAGTCACCACGGCCGCCGCTGCCGCCGGTACGCCCCGTGTCTTCGCGGAGGTCGAGGTCGCACTGGACACCCCGGACGCCACGGCCGAGCAGCGCGTCGCCGACCTGGAACGGCACGCGCCGTGGACCGACCGGGGGAGGCTGCGCCACATCGGCACCGCCGAACAACTGGTCGCGGTGCTTCTGGAGTTGAGCGGCTCCGTGGACGGCGTACGGCTGCATCCGCTGGTGCTGGACGAGGACCTGCCCGTCCTGGCCCGCCTCGTCCTCCCCGCCCTCGTCGAGCGGCGCCTCCTCGCCCGCCCGCTGCCCGGCACGTCCCTTCGTTCGACCCTGGGGCTGGGACGCCCCGCCAACCGCTTCGCCGCCGCGGCCGCCCTGGAGGAAACCCGATGACCCGCACCGACCCCCTCGACGTCCCCCGGCCGCACGCCCAACTCCACTTCGGGGTGTTCTTCCAGGGCGTCAATCACTGGACCATCTGGTCCGCCCCCGAGAGCGGCTCCCAGATCGACCCCACGTCCTTCCGCCGTGTCGTCCAGACCGCCGAACGAGGCCTGTTCGACGCGTTCTTCCTCGGCGAGGGACTCCGGCTGCGCGAGGTCGACGGCCGAATCCACGATCTCGACGTGGCCGGGCGGCCGGACGCCATCACCCAGCTCGCCGCGCTGGCCGCCGTCACGCGCCGGATCGGCCTGGTCAGCACCTCCAACTCCACCTTCAACGAGCCCTCCGATCTCGCCCGCCGCCTCTCCGGACTCGACCTGCTGTCCGAGGGCCGTGCCGGCTGGAACGTCGTGACCACGGACAACGCCTGGACCGGTGCGAACTTCCGTCGGGGCGGCTACCTCGACCACGCCGACCGCTACCGGCGCGCCGAGGAGTTCCTCACGGTGGCCCGTGCCCTGTGGGACGGCTGGGAGGACGGAGCCGTCGCCCACTCCGCGGGCGCGCCCGCCTGGTCGGCACCCGGCGCCGTACGGCAAGTCCGCCATCGTGGGCCGCAGTTCGACGTCGACCTCGCGCCGACCCTGCCGCGCAGTGCCCAGGGCCACCCCGTCATCTTCCAGGCCGGGGACTCCGGCGAGGGACGCGACTTCGCCGCCCGCAACGCCGACGTCATCTTCTCCGCACACGGCAACGCTTTCGACGACGCGGTGGCCTTCGCCGAGGACATCCGGCGTCGGCTGCGGGCGGTCGGGCGGCCCGACGACGACCTGCGCATCCTGCCCGGCACGGAGATCATCCTCGGCGCGACCGAGGAAGAGGCCCTGGACAAGAAGCGCTGGATCCGGCTGCAACAGGTCACCCCCGCCACGGCGTTGGGGACCGCCGGGCTGCTGTGGGGCATCGACCTGTCCGACCGCGACGCCGACGGGCCGCTGCCGAAGGAGGATCCGGTCGTCGCCGAGAACGACGGCTCCTTCGGTGCCCGGCGTATCGCCGACCCGCATGCGGTCGTGGCCGAATGGCGTGCGAAGGCAGAGGCGCACGGATGGTCGTTGCGCGAGACCGTCATCGCGCTCGGCCCGCAGCGCGGGCACGTCGGCACTCCGTCCGGCCTGGCCGACAAGTTCGCTCACTTCGTGCGGCACGGCGCGATCGACGGCTTCAACGTCACGCCGTACCTGATCCCGGACGGACTCGACGACATCGTCGACCTCCTCGTCCCGGAACTTCAGGAACGCGGCGTGTACCGCACCGAATACACCGGTACCACGCTGCGCGAGCACCTCGGGCTGCGCGAACCCCTCACCCACCGGTCCGCGCCCGAACGCCGGCAGGCGGGCTGACCGCCGAGGACCAACAGCGGATCGGATCCGCCCATGGCGAGCACGGCACGCGGCGTGGTCCAGGACCTGGGCCCCGAGGTGTGGTCAGCCCGGATCGCCCGGATCGCGGCCCGCCCCGTCCGCCCACCGTGCGCCTTCCGACGCCCCACTCCCCCACTCCCCCAGCCGGCCCGCGCCGAGCGTCGGGCCGGCACCGCCAAGCAGCGATGGGAAGCACGATGAGCCTGGAATTTCTCTGGTACATCCCCAACACCGTCGAGCCGGGCCACCGCGGCGACGACACCACCACCGGCTGGGGGTCCATCGAGTACTCGACCGACCTCGCCCGCGCCGCGGAGAAACACGGCTGGGGCGGCGCCCTGTTGGGCACGGGATGGGGGCGCCCGGACACGTTCACCGTCGCCACGGCGCTGGCGTCCCGGACCACGACGTTCAAACCGTTGATCGCGGTTCGGCCCGGCTACTGGCATCCGGCCAACTTCGCGGGCGCGGCCGCGACGCTGGACCAACTCAGCCGCGGACGCGTCCTGGTGAACATCGTCAGCGGGCTGGACAACCCGGCCGCGTACGGGGACACGAGTACAGACCCGGCCCGGCGGTACGCCCGTACGCAGGAGTTTCTGCATCTGGTGCGGCGGTTGTGGACCGAGGATGACGTCACCTTCCACGGCGAGCACTACCAGGTCACCGCCTCCACGGTCGCGCCGCGCCCGTACACCACCGGCGAGCGGGCACATCCGACGCTCTACTTCGGTGGCGCGTCCGAGGCCGCCGAACGGGTGTCGGCCGCCGAGGCCGACGTCCAGCTCTTCTGGGGCGAGCCGCTGGACGGGCTCGCCGAACGCATCGATCGGCTCAGGACGTTGAGCCGACAGGTGGACCGGCGGCACAAGCCGCTGGAGTTCGGGCTGCGGATCACGACAGTAGTGCGTGACACCACCGAGGATGCATGGCGCGCGGCCGAGCAGAAGGTCGCGAAGATGGCGGCCGACGCGGGCGAAGGCGCCACCTGGACGGGAAACCGCGGCACGGCCGTGGGACAGCGGCGGCTCGTCGAACTCGCCGAGCGCGGGGAAGTGCTCGACACCTGCCTGTACACCACCCCGGGCAGGTTCGGCGGTGCCGGAGCGGCGACCACCTGGCTGGTCGGCTCCGCCGACGATGTCTCCACCGCGCTGGAGAACTACCGCAAGCTCGGCATCACGCACTTCGTTCTGTCCGACACCCCGTACCAGCAGGAGATCGGCCGTATCGGCGACCAACTGCTCGCCAGACTGCGCGAGCCGTCCGCGTGACGGGCGCAGTCTGGTGGGGCTCCAGGTAAGAGTCCGGCGGGGTCACCGACGATCTCCCCAAGCGCGGGTATCTGTTCTTGCCCTCTCCCGGTGCCGCCGGCCTGCACGGCCGACCCCCGCAGCAGCCGGCCCGCCGTCTCCGCCCAGGCCCACCACCGAGACGACCACGACCTGAGGACACACACCGCATGAGCAGTCCCGAGATCACCTCACTGGCCTTTCTCACCCCGGGCAACTTCGACGACGACGACCCGTACACCGGCCTGGAAGAGACGCTGCAGCTGTTCGAGTACGGCGAACGGCTGGGCTTCGACGGCGCCTGGATCCGGCAACGCCATCTGGAGCACGGTGTCGGTTCGGCCGCGGTTTTCCTCGCCGCGGCCGGCCAGCGCACCGAACGGGTCGAGCTGGGGACCGCGGTCATCCCGATCGGATACGAGAGCCCGTTCCGCCTGGCCGAGGACCTGTCGCTGGCCGACGTACTGTCCCGCGGCCGCCTTCAGGTCGGCCTCAGCACCGGCATGCCGCACGCCGAGCTGCTCGGCGATCTTGTGTACGACGGGGACTGGCGCAGCTTCGACCTGTCGTACGGCAGGATCGCCCGCCTCGTCGACAACCTGCGCGGCGACCGTCTCGGGGGCCCGGACACCGTGATCCACTCGCCCGGCAACACCCAGCGGCCGCGGCTGCAACCCCACAACCCCGGCCTGGTGGACCGGATCTGGTACGGCGGAGGCAGCCTGCGCTCGATCCGCTGGGCCGCCGAGAACGGGTTGAACCTGCTGTCCGGCAACATCGTCTCCGGCGAGAACACCGACGATTTCACCACGGCCCAGTTGAACCTGCTCTCCGAGTACCGACGGATCCTCCCCGCCGACCGGCGGACGAGGGTGGCGCCGGGGCGGGTGATCGTGCCGTTCGACAGCGCCGACGCGGCCACCCGGGCCCGCTACCGGGACTACGAGGTCAGTCGGCGCGAGCGCACCCTGAAACCCCGGACCATGACAGCGGTGGACCCGAAGCGGATCCTGTTCGCCCCGGACGTGGTCGGGACCGCGGAGCAGATCCTGGAGCAACTGGCCGCGGATCCCGTGCTCTCGGCGGTGTCGGAGCTTCGCCTGGAGCTGCCGTACGAGTTCCGGCGGGAGGAGTACGAGCAGATCCTGCACGATGTCCGGCACTTGATCGCGCCGGAGCTGGGCTGGCGGCCCGACACCGCGCAGTTGCACGGGGCCGGCCAATGAACCTGCGGCTGGAAATCCTCACCTGTGAACCGTTCACCGACGGTCATCACTTCGCCGATGCCGAGGCGTACGGGCCCGTCGCGTGACCTCGGCCTTGTTCCGCACGGTCCCGGTACGCGGTGCCGGTTCCGGCCACGCGCGGCCCCGCTCCGGCCGACGGCCAGAGAGGGACATGGTCAACAGGACGCGTGACAGCCGTCATTGACAAGCGGAACCATGCGAGTTGTCATGAACACATGATCCACCGTCCTGGGACCTGCCGCGCTGGCCGTACCGATGGTTCCGCCCTCGGTGCCGGGTGCAACCCGTCACTGGACGGATCACGCACGAAGACCGCGGGTGCCACCCCAGGGCTAAGGATGGGCGACTGCAATGGGAGCACGGTCACTGACCGGGCGCCGCGCGCTGCTCGACGCCGCCCGGGCCGAACTGACGGCCCGTCCCGGAGTGCTCTTCCACGGCCCCACGGGGATCGGCAAGTCCACGCTCGCAGCAGCCCTCATGGCGTCCTTGGGGGCGCATGCCCCGACGGTCGGCACTGTGCTGCACTGCTCGCCCGCAGAGGAGGACGCCCGGCTCCCGTTCGTCGGGCTCATCGACCTGTTCGCCGAGGTGCCGGAGAGCCTCCTGGAGACTCTCGCGCCCGAGCCGCGAGCGGCGCTGAGGGCAGCCCTGCTGCACGGCCCGGAACCGGCAGACGGCCGCAGCCGTCTCGCGGTGCGCGTCGCCGTCCTCGACGTGCTGCGGGCCCTGGCCGCCACCGGCCCCGTCGTGCTGGTCCTCGACGACCTGCAGTGGCTCGATGAGCTCACCGCCGAGGCGCTCGCCTTCGCCGTACGCCGCCTGGGCGGCCTGAACGTACGGGTGGTGGCCGCCGAGCGGGTGGCGGACGGTGAACAGCCCGAGCGGCTGCGTTGCTGCCCGCCGGGCACCACCGAACTTCCGGTGCCGCCGCTGACGGACGACGAGGTGGCCGATCTCGTGTCCGCCGGCATCGGCGCCGACCTGCCGCCGGAGATGCTGCGTGCGATCCAGGACACCGCCGCCGGCAACCCGCTGTACGCACTGGAGTTGGGGCGAGCGGCCCTGCGGAGTCCGGCATCCGTCGCCTTCGGTCCGACGCTGCCGGTGCCCCGAAGACTGCGCACTTTGGTGCTGGACCAGGCACGCACGCTGCCGGAGAAGGTGCGGCGCACTCTGCTGGTCACGAGCGCCGCCGCCCGCCCCAGCCTCACCCTGCTGCGTGCCGCCGGGCTCCCCGAACCCGCCGCGGACCTGGCGGAGGCCGAACGGCTCGGCGTCGCGACGACCGACGCCTGCGGAACCATACGATTCCGGCATCCGCTGCTCCGGGCCGCCGTCTACGCCGACGCCCCGGCGAACAGCCGCCGGGAGGCACATGCGCTGCTGGCCCGCGCGATCACCGAGCCTGTCGAGCAAGCCCGCCATCTCGCTCACGCCCGCCCGCACGAGGACGAGGACACCGCCCGCACCCTGATGGCCGCGGCGGAGTGCGCGCGCCGCGACGGCGCGCTCGGCACCGCTTGCGAACTGGCCGGGCTCGCCGCCCGCCGCACGCCCGGCGACCGCTCCGCGGACCGGGCCGACCGGCTGCTGGCTGCGGCCGAGTACGCGTGCGACGCCGGACGACTGGAGGAGGCGGGTGACGCCGCCGAGACCGTCCTCGCCGAATCGGGGTCGGCACGCCGGCGGGTGCGGGCCCGGCTGGTCCTGCTGCGCAACGCCGGGCAAGCGCTGGAGGGTGCCCATACACTGATCCAAAAGGGCCTCCGGGACGCCGACGGCGATCCGGAGGCCGAGGCGTGGCTGCACCACTGGGCGGCCGTACGCGGCCTGCTGTGCGGGGAGTTGGAGGAGGCGGCCCGGCATGCCGGGCGCGCTGCCCGGCAGGCGGCCGTGGCAGGTGACACGGAGACCCGGATCGGGGCACTCGCCACTCTCGCCCGGGTGCGGTCCCTGGGCGGCGAACCGGTCGCGGCGGACGTCGCGCTGGAGGAAGCGCTCACCCTGGCGGGGGGCGCCGACGGCGGTCCGCAGAGTTGGCGGCTGATCCGGATGCGGGCGATCCTCGCCCTGGATTCAGACAGGGTGACCGAGGCCGGGGAGCAAGTCGTCGAACTCCTTGCTGATATCGGTGAGTTCGCCGGGGTCGAGGAGGTCATGGCGACCCTGGTGTCACTGACCCGGATCCAGGTGCGGGCGGGACACTGCCGCGAGGCACTGCACACCGCGGCGCGCTGCTCGCGTGCCCAGGCCCAGGCGGCTCCCGCACTGTACGCGGCCGCGCTGGCGGCTACCGCTGGCGGCACCGCCGAGGAGGCCCGGCAGCTGGCCGAGCAGGCGGTACGCGCCTCCGAAGCCGACGGCGACCGGCTCTTCCTGCTGCGCGCGCTGGCCGTGCTCGGGCAGGCCGAACTGCTCGCGGGCGACCCACAGGGGGCGGCGTCGGCGGTCGAGGCGTTGCAGCGCGCCAGAGAGCTCGGGGCTGCCATGTGCGCCGCCGACCCACCCTTGCTGCACTGGTACGGCGACCTGGCCGAAGCCCTGATCCTCCTCGGGGAGACGGACGAGGCCGGGGCAGTCGTCCGTGAGGCCTACGCCCGTGTGACCGGCCATACGCCCGGCAGCGTGCTGGCGGCTCTGGAGCGGGCGGAGGGGCTGCGGGAGGCGGGGACCGGCCGGGCGAAGGAGGGGGCGGCGCGGCTGCGTGCCGCCGTGGACCGTCTGCGCCAACTCCCCTTGCCTATGGACCTGGTGCGCACCCTGATCGCGCTCGGCGCGGTCGAGCGCCGCTCGCGCCGCAGGAGCGCGGCGCGAGCGGTTCTCGGCGAGGCGCTGGAGACCGCCACACGCATCGGCGCCGCTCCGCTGGCAGCGCGGGCCCGCGACGAGCTGTCCCGGCTGGACGCCGGAGACCGGAGCGGTGAGGCGGGCGCGGGCGGGCCCGAACTCACGCCCACGGAGGCCAGGATCGCCGAGTTGGTCGGGGGCGGGGCCACCAACCGGGAAGTCGCCGCGAAGCTGTTCATCAGCGTCAAGACGGTGGAAGGGGCCCTGTCGCGGATCTACCGCAAGGTCGGGGTCCGCTCGCGCACCGCGCTCGCCCACGCGATGGCGGTCGCCCTCATCACCTCCGGGGCAGCGATTGCCGACTCCGGCGACGGCGGCCAAGTGAAGCTATCGGAGCCTGGCGTGATGATGAGTCAGCCCAGCCGTACCCAGACCCGCCGTGCTGACGACACACGCCGTTGACGTGACATCGGCTGTTAACAGGTAAAGCAAGGGTTCCCCCGCTTATGGGGGTGGGGCCGATCTTCCTACGGTGAAGCCGTTCCGCCTCAGGAACAACTCCCCCACTCCCCGGAGGACTTCAGTGAAGTCACGTCTGAAACTGCTCGGTCTGGTCGCCGCCCCGGCCCTGGTCACCGCGGTCGTCCCCGCCGCGTATGCCGCGAACGCCTCGCAGCCGCACGCGACCCGTGCCGCCCTCGCCGGCGATGTCCTGCCGGGCCTGAGGCAGACCGCGGCCCGCGCCGGAGGCGTCGCGGCCGGAAAGCGGATATCGGTGGCGGTCAGTCTGACGCCCAGAGGTGGCTCAGCACTTGACACCTTCGTCGCCAAGGTCAGCGACCCGCGGTCGAGTTCCTACGGCCACTACCTGACGAAGCGCCAGTTCGCGGCCCGTTTCGGCCGGACCGACGCCGAGGTCAAGCAGTTGAAGGACTACCTGCACTCCCAGGGCCTGACCGTCGGGACCGTTCACTCGGGCAACCTGCTGGTCGACGCCAGCGGCACCGCCGCCCAGCTGGAGAAGGCCTTCGGTACCAAGCTGTCGACCTGGAAGGACGCCAAGACGGGGCGCTCCTTCTACGCCAACGACAGCGCGCCGACGCTGCCGACCACCATCGCCTCTCTCGTCAGCGACGTGGCGGGCCTCAACAACCGCGTCCAGCTGCACCACCAGGCCACGCCGTCCACCGTCCACCCGCACAACGGCCCGGGCGGCGGGTACACCCCCGCCCAGCTCAAGGGCGGCTACAACGTCTCCGGTACGTACACCGGCAGCGGCCAGAAGATCGCGCTGCTCGAGTTCGACGGCTTCCAGCAGTCCAACATCACTGCGTACGACAACCACTACAGCCTGGGCTCGCCCACCCCGACCGTGCAGAAGGTGGACGGCGGCTCGGGCTCGCTCGGCGACGGCCAGGTCGAGGTCGAGCTGGACATCGAGGTCCTGCACGCCATCGCCCCCAAGGCGAACGTCACCGTCTTCGGGGGCCCCAACTCCGACGCGGGCGAGGTCGACACCTACCAGGCCATCGTCGACAGCGGCATCCCGACCACCTCGATCAGCTGGGGTGCCGCCGAGAGCGCCCGCACCACCTCCAACATCAACGCGGTCGACGCCGTCTTCAAGGCGGGCGCCTCCGAGGGACTCGGCTTCTACGCGGCCTCCGGCGACGACGGCTCCGACGACGCGGGCGACGGCGGCACCTCCGTCGACTACCCGGCCAGCGACCCGTACGTCACCGGTGTCGGCGGCACCAAGCTGACCGTCACGTCGTCCAACGCCTGGAGCAGCGAGGTGGCCTGGTCCGGAGGCGGTGGCGGCAAGTCCTCCGTCTTCAAGATCCCCAGCTGGCAGACCGCGGTGCAGAAGAGTGCCGGCGGCGGCTACCGCCAGGTGCCGGACGTCTCGGCCCACGCCAACCCCAGCCCCGGGGTCTCGATCTACTCGCAAGGCTCCTGGAGCTCGGTCGGCGGCACCAGCGCCGCCGCGCCCGAGTGGGCGGCGTTTGCCGCGCTGTACAACCAGCAGGCCGCTGCGGCCGGCAAGGCCAACCTCGGCTTCGCCAACCCCGCCCTCTACTCGGCGAGCGGCACCGGCTTCCACGACATCACCAGCGGCAGCAACGGCGCCTACTCCGCGGCCACCGGCTGGGACTTCACCACCGGCTGGGGCTCGTACAACGCCGCGACACTGGCGAGCAAGCTGCTCGGCTGACGACCGGCGGCTGACGACCGACCGACAAAGCGCGGGCCGGGAGTGATCTCCGGCCCGCGCCGCGCCACGCCGTCAAGACCTCCGACTGCTCGATGGTTCCGGCCCGGAAGGCGGAACAGGGGGTTCGTGGACGAGGCGCGGACGGAATCTTGGAGCATCGCCGCAGGTGACGTCCGGGACAGGCGAGGGCCCGCACCAACGCCAGGCGAGCCCACCCCCTACGAACCGTCACGCCGTGGGGGCACCCACGAACGCCTGTAAGACCAGTCGGCCTACTGAGGGGCACCGACCTGGCCACCTGCCGCCCGCCTGGCCGGCGGCGGGGGCGACGGGTCGCCTCCTACTTGTCGAGGCCGTCGAGTTGGCGATGGAGGAGATTCTGTGCCCCGCTGCGATCGGGGGTCGCGGCGGTGAAGTAGTGGATGTAGACGAACAAGTCGTGGCGGACGCTGATCAGTTTGACACCGGCGTTGCCGAGGTTGTCGAGGGTTCTGATGACGGATCCGGTGGCGTGGTCCGCCGGGTCCGCGAAGGTCTGCTGGTGCGGCTTGCTGCTGGTCTGCCAGGTGTGTGCCATGGACTTGTACATGCTCTCGGCGCCGCCGGGTGCGGCGAACCGAACGAGGAAGATGTCGGTCTGGCTTCCATCGGTACTGATCCAGCCCTGCCGCGCGGCCGCGACGAAGCGTCGGCGTACGAGCACGGCCTTCTCCCGCGAGACGTTGTCCGCGGCGAAGAGCCCGTGGGCGAAGCCGTCCAAGTCCAGCGCGCCGTTGCGGTCGGTCCAGGCATGCGCGCCTGCCGGTACCGGCAGGATGGTGGCCATGAGCTGTGCTCCCGCACCAGACGCAGGTGCGCCCAGGATCGAGGAGGGGGTTGCGGGGGCCGACGGAGATGAAGCCGCCGAGCCCGTGGCCGCCGGCGAAGGCTGGGAGCGTGGCGTTGAGCAGCCGGCCAGCACTGCCGTCAGGAAGGTTGCGGCGAGGAGCTCGGCGTGTCGTCTCGGTATGTGCACGCCGGGATCATGGCCGATCCACGATCTTGCGTCCAGTCTCTTTCCGAGTGCTGCCGGACCACGAGCTCGGCTACAGGGAACTGGACCGGCGGGGCGCTGAACTGTTGTTCCAGATAGTGACCGAACGCGAGGAGAAGAACAGCGTCGCCATCGCTTCCAACGAGTCCTTCAGCGGCTGGACGAAGACCTTCATCGATCCCCGGGCTCTGCGCGGTCATTGTCGACCGCCTCACCTTCAACGGCGCCATCATCCAGACCGGCACCGAGTCCTACCGCCTCGCCCACACCAATGACCTGGCCGAGCAGACCGCCGCCGACTGAGAGCCGGAGTCGGATGCTTGCGCGGTGCTTCCGACCGCGCAAGCACGTCTCATGCGCCGGTAGCTCCGTCGATCTGCTCGCGGATGAGATCGGCATCACCGTTGTGACGTGCGTATTCCTCGATCATGTGCACCATGATCCAGCGAAGGGAGACCCCCTGATCGCGGACGTGACCCGCTTGCTGTTCGGACAGGCGGCCGGAGTCGTCCAGCGATGCGTCAGCGATCAGCTCACGGCCTCGGGCGACCTCCGCTTGCCACGCAGCCATCGCCTCGTCGAGCCCTCGTTCCGGCTGGAGCGCAAAGCCGAGGTTGCTCTCCCCGAAGACTGGCGGAACATCCTGACCTACGAAAACACGCTGGAACCAGTTGCGTTCCACCTCAGCCGCGTGCTGAACGAGACCGAGCAGCGTCATCGACGAGGGTGACGCTGCAGCAAGCCGTAATTGATCATCTTTGAGCCCCGAACACTTAACGGCGAGAGTCGCACGGTGAAAGTCCAGCCATGCCTCCAGCATGGCGCGCTCGTGAGCATGCGCGGGCGGGATAGGCCGTCCATCCGGTGTCGTGTCCATCGGCACACCATGGCAGCAACGGCCTTGTAACTCGACCGTCTTCGCCGACGACGAACACGCATCTCGCCCATCTCCCAAGGCGAGCCAGTGACATCAAGACTCACTGACATTGATCTTGCTGAGCCACGCGAGGTGACTCCCGGAACCACCTCCAGATGACTCCCCGACGAAGTGACACAGCCACCCGGCCGAGGCCCGTGCAGCCCTGGAGGCCGGCCCACCGTGCGCGGGCGACGGCCGCCTGGTGACACCGCAGCGGTAATCAGGCCTCAGACGGGGACGTGGAACCCGGGGCGCCGCCGTCCGTAGGGACGCGGGGAAGCAGCGCCAAGGTCTGCTCCGCGGCCCCTTTGACGACTTCCGGAGTGGCTCCTGCCTTGCCCAGGGCTTCAAGGCCCCGCAGCACGGCGAGGAGGAGGCTGGCCAGGCCGTCCGCGTCAGCATCGGCATTGATCGAGTGCTCGGCCTGGGCCTGCGCGATGCAGTCTCGCAGGGTGCTGTGCAGCCCGCGAACAACGTCGGCGATGCGCTCGGCGACGGCCTGGTCGACGGACGACAGTTCTGCTGCGGTCTTGGCCATCATGCAGCCGCGCCGGTCCACGTCCCCGGTGATCTCTTCGGCGACATTGTGTACGTGCCGCTCCAGCTTGGGCAGGGCCGGTCCGGGGCCGCCCAGAGCCGTGCGCCAGGTTTCCAGCACGTCGCTGGTGTAGTTGTCGAGAGCCCGCAGGAACAGCGCGTGCTTGTCCCCGAAGGCTTTGTACAGACTTCCTCGACCCAGGCCCGTTGCGGCGCTGAGGTCGTCCACGGAGGTGCCGCTGTAGCCGACAGACCAGAACTGGTCGCGGGCAGCCCGCACAACCTCTTCTTCGTCAAACTGTCGAGGCCGAGCCATGGGACAACTGTACGTCGCGTACAGACGGGGACGGCTGTCAGGGGCGGATGAGGACTGCGCCGACCTTGCCGGGGCGTACCGCGTGCTCCACAGCGCTGGTCAGTTCGTCGAGGCTGTATGTGGCGGCCACGTCGAACTGATCCGTGAGCGCCAGCGCGATCTGCATAGCGGTGGCGATGTCGGACGCCCGTCTCTCGGCGGAGGCATCGGACAGCCACCGGCCGAGGGTCGCGCCCTGAAGCGTCAGCCCCTGGTGCAACAGCGTCGCGGCGTGCACCGACATCGGCTCCTCGGCGAGCTCCCCGTATATGACCGCCTTCCCGCCCGGCGTCAACAAGTCCAGGAGGCCGTCTACGAGCTTGCCTCCGATCGGGTCGAAGATCACGCTCACGGGACGGCCGCCGGCTGCCCTGCGGACCTCGTCGGCCCAGCCCGAATGCTCCGTCGCCACGACCGGCACGTCCGGGAACCGCTTGCGCAGCTCGGCCGCGCCACGGTCGCTGCGGACGACATTGACGAGCGGCAGGTTGTGGAACTGGCACACGCCCGTCACCAGTCGCCCGACCGACGATCCGGCGGCGGTCTGTACCAGAATGCCGTTGTATCCGAAGGCCGGGTGCTCCTCTGCTGCGCGACGCAGCATCACCGCGGTGAGCGAGTTCACCATCATCTGCGCGGCGACCTCGTCCGACAGCTCGTCCGGAACGGCTACGACCATCTCCGCATCCGCCGTGATCCACTGGGACCATGCCCCCGGATGGAGGAAGACCGTCACTCGGCCGCCAATCTCGACGCCCGGCGCGACGCGCGTTCCCGGGCCGATCGCTTCCACCACTCCGGTGGCCTCCACGCCGGTCGGCATCGGCTCTGCGGCTTCCCCTGGGAAGGACTCGATGGCCAGGAGATCACCGCGGTGGATCGCGAAGGCCGTGGTGCGGATGAGGACTTGGCCGTGCCCGGGGGCTGCCGGCTCCGGCTCCTCGATGACGGTCAGGACGTCGGCGGGCGGCCCGCCACGGGTGTGGACGACACGACGGTTCATGCTTCTTCTCCTTCGACTGATGGGTGGGGCGCCTGACTGAGGGGTCAGGCGACGTCCTGCAGCAGCAGGTGCTTTGCGCTGAGTGCACCGTCCAGTTGCATCAGCCGCCCGCCCTCACGCAGACCGCCGAGGTCCAGGGCGGCGAACCCGAATTGGTCCAGCAAGCCGGCCACGGCCGACTTCGCGTCGGCGTCGTCGCTCGCGTAGAAGGCCACCATCCGTCCCTCGGGACGCCGGGGCTCCGCGGCGATGAACGGGGCGAACAGGGTGTTGAGTGCCTTCACCACCCGGGCACCGGGAAGGTGACGGGCAACCCACTCGCTGCCCGTGAGGTCACCGACGTCGTACCGCCCGCGCCAGGGGTTGGCCGCGGCGAACTGATTCGTCGTGTCGACGACGATCTTCCCGGACCAGTCGGTGAGGTCGGTCAGATCCGGCACGGCGAAGAACGGCACCGCGAGGAAGACAAGCTCCGGCTGCGCCGCCTCCTCGGCCGTCACCGCGCGGGCCTTCGGCCCCAGCCTGCCCACGAAGGCTTCAAGGGTCTCGGGACCTCGACGGTTCCCGATGACTACCTCATGGCCGTGGCGGACGGCCTTGTCGGCGACCGCCTGCCCCACCTCTCCTGCGCCCACTACACCAATGGTGCGTTGTGTGCTCATCGTGTTCTTCCTTGATCGTGTGGGAGAGCCGCGCCGCCCGGCATCGGCTCGTGCAGCCGACCCGGCGGAGTGTTCACGCCTGCGGAGACCTGCAGAGGGAACCGCACCCTCGTCGCCGACGGAAACTTTGGCTACTCCACCCTTTGTCCCATTATTTACTGAATAGTACATAATTCGAATCAGGGCTGCAACCGGCGGGGGCGTGCCAGCCGTGCGGTGCATCCTGACGTTCGGCGCCTCAGGCGACGGCCGGCCCCCGGGTGCACCGAATGAGGCTGCTACGGAGATCGGGCACCGAGCCCATCCCCCGGCTCCGGTCATCCGCCTGCCGCATCGGCACCGGGCTGTGACGACGCCTGCGCGCGATGAGGATTGAAGTCCAGGAGCACCTTGCCGTTCTTCCGCAGGTGCGCGAGGGCCTTGAAGAAGTCCCCGGCCCTGCGAACAGGGGCGGACGGCAACGCGAGCTTTCCCTCGACGACCAGCCGCTCCGCCTCCTCACTCAGGGCCGGATGGCGGGGCAGGTACCTGTCCTGGTACATCCAGAACTCCGTTGTAGTGATGTTCTTCGCCTTCAGTACGCCCTGGTCGGGAGTGAAGGGTTCGCCGCCCATGTAGCCGTAGATCACCAACAGGGCGCCGTCGGTCAGCACATCCAGCAGCAGTGAGGTGGCCTTCCCGCTGACGCCGTCCAGTCCCAGCAGTACCGGATCGTCGCCAATGGCCGCACGCACGTGCGTGGCCACGTCCGGGGAGTCGACGAGCACGATGTCGGCGCCGAGACCCTCAAGTTCGGTGACCAGCTCCTGGCGGCGCACGATGTTGATCGTGCGAAGCCCACGCTCCTTGGCGAAGGCAACAACGGACCGGCCAACACCACCGTTCGCCGCGTTCTGCACCACCCACGAACCGGCCGGCAGGTCACGCGACTCGACCAGCAGACCCGCGGTGGTGGGATTGATGCTGAGCATCGCCGCCCGGTCAAGGCTGATGGACTGGTCCACAGCGGTCAGCTTCGCGGCTTCCGCCAGGACCTGTTCGGACCAGGCAAAAGTGCCGAAGGGCAACAGAACCGTGTCACCGGGGCGGATGTGCTTGACATCCGGTCCGACCGCCAGGACCGTGCCGGCCCCCTCGTTGCCGATGACGCTAGGCAGTTCGGGACGAACCGGATAGAGACCCCGGGTCAGGAGCAGATCATGGTGGTCGAGCGGGGCGTACTCGACCTGGATCAGCGCCTGCCCCGCGGCAGGAGCCGGGGGCTCGGGAATATTCACGACCTTCAGGCTCGTCTCCGGCTCCCCGAATTGGGTGAGGTGAATCGCGAGCATGGAACGTGCCTCCTCGTAGTAAGCGTGGATGAGAGAACGAAGTGGGCAAGTGAGCAGCAGGGGCCTTCGGGGCTTCGCTGCCGCACGGCGCGCCGCGCCACAGAGGTAACCGCCATCCGCCGACGCCACGACCCCTTCGCCCAACTGGCTTGACGGTGAAGAACGGATCGAGCCTGCACCGCCCGCGCTGTCGAGCGCTGACGGCCTCAGGAATCCCCGCTCGGGGCATTGCTCTGTTCAGCCAGGTTATGTACCAGACAGTACACAACACGGACCGGACTCTTGCAAACGACCGGGGTGCGCACCTGTCGCACGCCAGTCCCGTCGGCATCCCGGGTCGTGCGGCTCGCCATCGCGGCCATGTGCAGGACCCACCCAGCGCCACCTGCACCGTCACGCCGACCAAAGGAGTGACCGGCGCCACGGCCGACGTGGACCACGCCGGATTGGAGAAATGCAGGGAAGACGGCCCACCGTGTGCGCCTGGTCCACACTCACTGAACGAGCACTTCCGGCGGATGGTGCAGCGCGCCGTCGATGCCGGAGTGCCGTTCGCGAGGGTGACCGCGGACGAGGTGTACGGGCAGGTCAACCACTCCCGGTTCTGGCTGGAGCAGCGCGGTATCGCGCACGTGCTGGCCATCGAGGTCAACGACACGGTGATCACGACGGGTCGGGGCGAGGAACGCGTGGACCGTCTGACCGCCGCGTCACCCCGGCAGTGCTGAAAGCGGATCTCAGGCGGGCCAGGCGCGCACGGCGAACGCGTGCAGTCGTTGATGTTGCGGCAAGCCGGGTTCCAAGATGCACGTCTTGTCGGACGCGAACGGACTGCCCCTTCTCGTCGGCGTCTCGGCCGGCACTGGCCTTCGGCTCCGGCAGCGCCTCCGGCTGCTCATGCTCCTGGCACTCACGCTCGTCCCGCTCGGACTGGCGTCGGGCTCTCGGCGGTCCTCTGACCGGCGGCGACCAGGTTCAGCAGTCCGCAGCCGTGACCGTAGACCACGGCCGGCGCCACAACCGAGGAACGCACACCCGGCGCGTTGCGGACACGCTCGGCGATGGTAACCGCGCCACGCCGTCAGCCGCGGCGGGTTCATCGGGGGCGACTCGGCGATGGCGATGCCCTTGCCGTGATCCCAGACGCCAGCGGGGGGACGAACGCCCTACCGGTGTTCTGCAGCGCCCGGAGCATGGAGCAGCTCAGGCTTGGGCGCTTCACCTGAACGCCCGCAGTGGACACCTGCAGCCAGTCTGGGGCTCCCCCCTCCGCAGCGCTTCACCGTCTCTTCTGACCGTGCCGAGGATTTCGTCGTTGACAGGTTTGGATAATGAGATTAGCTTGTGGCTAACACAGTTAGCCAAGCTGGAGGATGTCATGACCGAGTACCTTGCCGTCGACGGCGGCACGATCGCTTACGAGGTGGCGGGGTCCGGCCCGTTGATCGTTCTCGCGCACGGCATGGGCGACAGCCGCGCCGCGTACCGTGCCGTGATCCCGCAGCTGGTAGCGGCGGGCTATCGGGTCGCCGTGGTCGATCTGCGCGGCAGTGGCGAGTCCAGCGTCGACTGGCGGGCCTGGAGCCGCACTGCCATCGCCGACGACCTGCTCGCCGTGATCCGCCACCTGGGCGGCCCGGCCGTCCTCGTCGGCCACTCGATCTCCGGCGGCGCCGCCACGATCGCCGCGGCACTGGAGCCCTCACTGATCACCGCGGTTGTCGAGTTGGCGCCGTTCACCCGCAAGCAGTCGATCCGCCTCGGCGACCTGCGGGTCAAGCGCTTCCGGCGGGGCATGCTGCGACTCCTCGGCGCGGGTGCGTTCGGCAGCGTGCCGCTCTGGCGTTCGTACCTCGACGTTGCCTACCCCGGGGTGAAGCCGGCCGACTGGGCCGAGCGGCTCGGCCGCATCGACGCCCTGCTGCGCGAGCCGGGCCGGATGAAGGCCCTGCAGGGCATGGGCCGCAGCGCCCCGACCGATGCCGGCGCGCAGCTCGGCAACGTCCGCTGCCCGGTTCTGGTCGTGATGGGCACGCTCGACCCCGACTGGGCCGACCCGCGCGCCGAGGGTTCGGCGATCGTTGATGCCCTCCCGTCCGGCCTCGGTCGCCTTGAGATGATCGAGGGTGCCGGGCACTACCCGCACGACCAGTTCCCCGACCAGGTGGTTTCCCTCATGCTCGCCTTCCTCCGATCGGCCGACGCTCGTGCCTAGGGCCGGTCTGGACCCGGCGGCCGTGGTCGCGGTCGGTGCCGCCCTCGCCGACGAGGTGGGCTTCGCCAACCTGACGATGGGTTTGCTGGCCGAGCGGGTGGGCGTCCGGACCCCGTCCCTGTACAAGCACGTGGGCGGGCAGGAGGACCTCAACCGGCGCATCGCGGCTTTGGCGTTGAGCGAGGCCGCCGACGCCGTCGGCGGCGCGGTCCAGGGGTACGCGGGCCGCGACGCCCTGGCGGCCGCGGCGCGCGCCTTCCGCGCCTACGTCCTGGAGCACCCCGGCCGGTACGCCGCGACGATCGGTGTGGAACCGTCCGGCCCGGACGATCCGCTGGCCACCGGGGGGCAGCGGCTGCTCGGCGCGTTCATGGCGGTCCTGCGCGGCTACGAGATCGCGGAGTCCGATGTGGACCACGCCCTGCGCATGCTCCGCAGCCTGTGTCACGGCTTCGCCACGTTGCAGGCGGACAACGCCTTCCAGTGGAGCGCCGACATCGACGAGAGCTTCGAGTGGCTGATCGCCTTCGCCGACCGGGGCCTGCGCGCTGTGTGAGAGATGCTGCCGCCGTCGATGAGCGCCACATTTCCGGTGACGTAGTCCTGCTCCATAACGCCGCTGTACACCGCGTTCGCGACACGCTGAAAGCACGCGCGCCAAGCTGAGACGCTGGGAAGCGTGCTGCGTTTCCCCGGCCGGCAGCGCGATCAAGCGCGAGCCCCCTGAAGTGGAACCCTCCATGAGCTACAACGACCTCCCCCCATGACGATCAACGTCTCGGAGGGAGTGGCGACAGTCACCATCGATCACCCGCCCCTGAACCTGATGGACGCAGTCCGGCTGCCGTCGCTACGGGCATTCATCGCGCGCGCAATGACGCCGACGTCCGCGTCATCCGGCCTTGGGGCACAGCGGTACAGCGGTACACGACTGGTGGGCTCGCATGTTGAGGTGTGGCGTATTCGCGGCTGATGGCCGCAGCTCAATGGCTCTGTGTGAGCGGTCCGGGGCGGTCGACCGCGGTCTGGGATGATCGCGCGGTGAGTGATGCGAGGTTGATGGCCGCGGAGGCCGTTGAGTCCCATGTTCGGGCGTTCTTCGAGGGGCATTCCTTGGAGGTCGTCGATTGCGAACTTGGGCCGGAACGGCGAGAGGTAGTGCCCGATCTGCGCGTTCTCGTTGTGCGACCTGGTCCCCGCAGCGACAGCTGGGCCTATGTGACCGTCGGGTGCTGGGCCGCGATGGAGAAGGACGGCCATGGGCTTGAGTTCGTCATGACCGCCCATGTCCGCGACCAGCGGTTCGTCGAGCTCATGGCGATGATCGCCTATTACCACTGCGGAGGGCATCAGCTCGACCTGGAGCACAGCATGCCGATCGGTGAACCATGGGTGCCGGGTTCGGCCTGCGACCACCTGCTGATCAGCCTGCCCTATCTCCACGGCCCTGATCTTGAACACTGCCCGCTGCCCGGAGGACACGCCCGCATCCTGTGGACCCTGCCTGTGACGACCGCGGAGATCGAGTTCCGCAGGCGCCAGGGTCATGACGCCTTGGAGCAGCTCTTCGACGAGGCAGAGATCATTCCCACTGATCCATTCCGGGCGTCGGTTGCCTGAGTTCTCGGTCGAACCGCTCCCGGCGGTCACCGCTTGTGGTCACCAGGGGCGTATCGGCTCCAGGTTCCGCCGGCTTCGGTGACCAGGCGGATGGCGGTCTTGTCGTGATAGCCGAGTGCCTTCGCGATGACGGAGGCCGGGGCTTGGAGGACGAGCTGGCGGATCGCGGAGGTCCTGCCGCGCTGCGGAGGGACGCCGACCTCACGCAGATGGACTCGGAGGCTGACCGGGTTCATCGGCTGTCCGGGCTGGCGGCCGGGGAAGAGCCACTGTGAGCTCCTGTTGCTGGCGTAGGGCAGGTACTGGCGGGACTGGATGTGGGCCCGCATCAGGTCGGCGACGGGCTCCGGGAGCGGGGACGGTGGGTCTCCCAGCTGGACGGTGACGGTGATCCCGTTGTCGGTGACGTCGTCGACGGTGAGGCGGACGATGCGGCTGACGGGTTGCGCGTAGAGGACAACGAGTGCGGCGGCGACCCGGGCCCGCAGGGGCAAGGAGTCGTCATTGAGGACCCGGCGGAGCATCGTGAGCCGGCGGTGCTGGTGCAGTGGTTCCGGGTCCTGGGTGATGACTGTGGGCGGCAGGGTGAGGCGGGGCATCCGGCCGGTCTTCATGCACCACCGCAGGAATGACTGGGACGGACGGCGGGTTGCCAGGCTCTCGGTGTGCCACGCGTCGATGTCGGCCTGCTGGCACTGCCCGATGGCACGTCCTCGGCCGGCGAGCCATACGAGGAAGGCACCGGCCTGGGTGACTTCCTGCTTGGCGTGGTTGGTCTGGGAGCGTCCCAGCGCTTCCTTCTCCGCCTCAGTCCGCAGGCGCCGCATCTGGTGCCAGGTGGCGAAGTGCCGGAGAAGCTGACGGTGTTCGGGTTCCTCGATGGTGGCGAGCCGTTCGGTCAACCACCGCTGGTAGAGCATGAGCTGCCGGTCGACGCGTGGGAGGACACCGCTGTCCCTCAGCAGGTCACGCAGGTGAGTAACGGTTCGCCAGGGGGTTTCCTGGTGCAGCACGTCGTGGCTGAGCAGGATGCTGCCGGTGGCCAGGCCCTGGAGGAGACGGACGGCGTTGGGGTTGCGGAGCCAGATCAGTCGGCTCTTGGGCCGGTCCATCTCCAGAAGGATCTTGACCAGCGGCAGGAGCTCAGGGGCAGCACGGCCAGTGCCATCGTCGAGGAGGCGGGCGAGCGTGTCGGCGAGGGTGCAGTGCTCGCAGAGGCGTCCGCCGAGCAGCAGCCCCTCGAAGCCGCAGCGATCGCAGAAGAAGTCGCGGACGATGCCCGCGCAATCCCGGCAGATCGGTGTGCCACCGGTGTCCCGTCCGGGCAGCAGCCGGTCGGTGTCGCAGCAGGGGCAGCGGCCACGGACGCGCATCGCGCGTTCGTAGCAGGTCCGGCAGATCGGACCGTCCGACCACTCGGCGGACTTCGAGGCCCGGCGGCCGCAGCGTGCGCAGTCGCGGACCATCCACCGCTCGTACTCCTCTGGCGTCACCGCTCACCCCTCGGGCGTCAGCCGAACCCGCTTGGGACGGAGGGCAGTCAGGTCGACTGGCGCCTCCTCGCCGGCCGCGCGGCGGACCAGGAGGTTCTGGGCCGAGGTAGCGATCAAGTCGGCCGGGGTGCAGTCGAGGATGTCGCAGAGCGTGGCCAGCACGGGCAGCGACAGGCGTTCCGGTGTGCCGGAGACCAGGCGGTGGACCTGGGAGGAGGACAGTGTGATGCCGCGCTCGGTCAGGTGCGGCATCAACTCTCCAACAGTGAACATGCCGCGGGCTGCCATCAGCTCGCGCAGGCGCCACCGGTAGCTGATCTGGCGTGGCATCACGATGTCCTTCCTGGCCGCAGAGCGGCCTCGATGGTGGCGTCCAGGACGCGCCGCAGGGAGCGGGTACGGAAGTCGGAGGAGACACAGGTGTAGATCGCGGTGGTGGAAGCGTGGTCATGGCCGACCTGCTGCTGGACGAACAGTGGATCGTGGCCGTCCTCGATTATTGAGGTTTTCGGGTTGTCGTCGGGGGTGGTGACGGTTCATGATCCCTGCGGTATGCCGGTGGGATGCGGTATCCGGAGGGTGGGGGCCTGACCGCTGAGCGTCG